>NZ_JBFARL010000223.1:0-12086 GCF_040674655.1 Actinomadura sp. NPDC049753
GCGGGGGGGGGCTCCGGGGTGGAGGGGGGCGGGCGCCGCCCCCCCCCCCCCCCCGGGGGGGGGGGCGGGGCCCCCCCCCCCCCCCCCGCGGGTGCGTGGTGGGTCAGCGACCCACGCCGCGTGGTGCGCAGAGCGCGCCGACGATCAAGCTGCTGTAACCGACGAGACAGCCGCCGATCTGCTCGTCGAACATCGGAAGGAGGCTGACGAAGATGACGGTGACGGCGACCACGAAGAAGCCGCGGTTCATGCCGTCCCTGGAGGCTCTCTCGGCGAGGAACATCCGACCGAGCAGGCCGCCGAGGCAGGCGTCGACGGCCCCCAGGACTGCACCGAACGCGAACAGAGAGAGGTCGCCCTGTCTCAAGTAGTCGATGTGCCCGAACCCCAGGATGCGTGTTCCGAGCAGCGCGCCGAACAAGGTGCCAGGCAAACGCTTGCACTTGGCGCCGAGCGAGGTGCTGGGCAGGGACCCCGGGGACCCTTGCTGCATGAGGTGTTCGTTGACGGCGTTGAGCCAGGTGATGACGCGCTTGAACCCGAAGTACTTCCCCAACGGCGCCGAGTTGATGGCGCGCACGGGAACGACGAACCGCAGCCCGTCCCTGGACACGAGCAGGCCCTCACCCCAGAACCGGACGATGGGCACCTCGGCCTGGGCGACGATCAGCTTGGCGTTCGCCGCGGCGATGGTGTCGACCCGCAGGTAGTACTGGTCGACGTGCGCGAGCCGGGACCGGCTCAGCGCCTCGTAGTTCGGGTTCACCACGGAGGTCAGGCCAATGTTGCACGCCTCGGAGACCAGCAGGGCGACCACCGAGGCGGTCAGGTCCTTCATGCGGCTGAGGCCGTCGCCGAGGTGGACGAAGGCGTCCAGGAACAGCAGTGACCCCCACCCAGAAGCCGCGGAGCGGTGCGCTCAGCGGCACCCTGAGGGCACCGGTCGCGGCCACTGCACCCGCCCGTGCGGGCGTCGCCCGACGGGCGCCGGGCGTGCGCTCCTTTCACTGTCGCTCAGCAAGGTCGGCCTCAGAAGGTGTCTCGGATTCCCCTGGTCGTTACCAGCGTGCCTATCTTTCGGCCCCCGCCGAGGGGGCCGGGTGGGCTTCCGGTCAGTCGCGTGGGCAGAACGGGCCGAGTTCGTCTTCGTAGCCGAGATCAGCCCGCTGATTCTGCAGGTAGGGATGGCAGGCGCGAGGGTCGGGCGCGTCGCCTCGCGCCGCATCGCGGTCGTGCACTGCCTTGTTGTACGCGGGCCTGCGGCCCGATTCCATAGACTGCCTGGAGCGCCCGGACACTTGGGTGCGGCTCGGCTCCAGACGCTTTTGAAGCATGGTGTTGGTCGGCACGTAGTCCGCATCCAGGTTCGGGGCGAGCAACTGCACGTTCCAGCAGCGGCCCGGCACGGGGAAACCGCTACGGCAGGACTCGAATAACCTCGACGGACTCATGGAGCGGCTGGCCGACAACGCGGACTCTATCGACTACCGCACCGGCAAGATCCGCCGTACACGTTAGGCGGACCGTTGGACGAAGTCGAGTGCGGTCTCGGCGACCTCTTGCCATGCGTGGTCGATAGTGAGGGAGTGGCCTCGGTCCGGCATCTTCACGATCTCCGTGACGGCAGGGTTGCGCTTCTGCCGTTTGTAGGCGGCGTTCGCGAGCGCCCAGGGCACCGTGTGGTCCTTTTCACCGTCGATGATCAGCAGAGGACCGCGCCCGGGGCTCTTCGTGTCCACCTTCGCCTCGGTCCACGGATTGAGATTCGCGTTGCCCATCTGCATGAGAGCGAGCCCAGAGCCGGCGACGTGGAAGTTGTCATAGAGTTTCCGCGCCTCCTTGTCGTCCAGCGCATTCGCCCATCCGTAGGCGAACTGGTCGAACGTGAGAGTGATCGCGCGATCGCGCGTCAGCGGGTTGACCAGGAATGGGCCCACCACCTTGAGCACGGAGGCCGGCAGCGGCAGAACGCCCCGGAAGATCCCAGGGTCGATGGCCACCGTGGCCGCCGAAAGGCCCTGGCCCGCCAGCATTTCCGCCAGAAGACCCCCGGTCGAGTGCCCAATCAGCACTGGCCGCTTGTCCAGGGCGTTGACGATCTCGGTGATGTGGTCGGCGATCTGCTTCAGTGTCTTTTTGGCGAGGACGCCCGGGTTCGCCCGCGCCGCTTCCACCGTTTCCGGATCGTCCGGCCAATCCGGTGTCAGCGGTGCGTAGCCCGCCTGCTTGAAGAACTCCACCCAGTTGGCCCAGCTGCTCGGCAGCAGCCAGAGCCCGTGGATGAGGACGACCGGGGTGTTGTGAGAGGCGTTGGCCGCCTCGATCTCCCGGTGCTCCCGCTCAGAAATTGACGGCATGCCAACCCTCCTTCGAACGTGTAAAAGTACAAGTGTTCGTCTTTACTCCATTGAGTGAATGACGAGGTGCCGCTGGCGACCCGTCGGCGGTCGGTGGACGGGCCCGGGGCCGGGTGTGCCGGTCAGCTTCGGAGGAAGGCCAGCAGTTCGGCGTTGAGCTGGTCTTGGTGGGTGGCTGTGATGCCGTGCGGAGCGCCGGGGTAGTAGACGTCCCTGGCGCCCTTGATCAGCCGGGCGGATTTGATCGCCGAGTCCTTGACCGGGACGATCTGGTCGTCCTCGCCGTGCAGCACCAGCGTCGGCACATCGAATTTGGCGAGGTCGTCGTGAAAGTCGGTTTCGGAAAAGGCCTTGATACTCTCGTAGGCGTTGAGGAGACCCGATTGCATGCTCCACAGCCAGAACTGATCCAGCACTCCCTGGGAGATGCTGGCACCGGGCCGGTTGGCGCCGTAGAACTGGATGGCCAGATCCTGGTAGAACTGCGAACGGTCGTTGAAGAGGGCCTCGCGCATTTCGTCGAATACCTCGATCGGGAGGCCTTCGGGGTTGGCTTCGGTCTTCACCATGATCGGAGGGACCGCCGCGATCAGGACCGCCTTGGCCACCCGGCTCGTGCCGTGCCGGCCGATGTAGCGCGCGACCTCCCCGCCGCCGGTGGAGTGGCCCACCAGCGTGGCATCCTTGAGGTCGAGCGCCTCGATCACCGCGGCGAGATCGTCGGCGTAGCCGTCCATGTCATTTCTCATTGGGGTCTGGCTGGATCGGCCGTGACCGCGCCGATCGTGCGCGACCACCCGATAGCCGTGCTGGACGAGGAACAGCATCTGGCCGTCCCACGCGTCGGAGCTCAACGGCCAGCCGTGAGAGAACGTCACGGCCGGGCCCTCGCCCCAATCCTTGTAATAGATCTCCGTACCGTCATGCGTAGTGATCGTGCTCATGGCACCGGCCCCCTTTGGAAGGCGAGGTCGATACGGAGCACCGTCGACCCCCCCGGTCTCGTCGAGCCCGTGGAACGCTCGGTCCCGTCCATGGCCCGCGACTTCCCATACTGGGCATGGCTTCCCAGTCCCCCCGAAGGATGAGCTCCTAACTTCAGGGCGCGAAAAGGCTGGCAGTAAGATGGTGAATTTTCGCTTTACCTGATGCTTCCTGTATCAAAGCGGCGCGTAACTCCAACCAGTCGGCATGATGGGTCGGCTTGCTGCCGCTGCTTCACCAGCGCGGAGTGGTTGAGCATGCCTCCTTGACCGAAGGCCAGGGCAGGGACCCCAGGCGCGCAGCTTTCCACCCAAGTAGCCGGTTGCCCGGGACGCCTTAGCCTTGGTGGGGGACCCGCTGCGGCCCCTCGCTCAAGGCGAGCGCGGCGCGCTTTGGCTGCCAAGGGGCCCAGCGTCCACCCTCGTCGCCGACCTGGCCGCGCTAGTGCGAGGTCTGCCAGTTCAGCGCTCTCCGGTCGGCGCGCCTTCGTCGTTCCGGTGCTCGTCTTTATGTTCGTCGCTCACCGGCGTGGCCACCGCGAGGTAGGCGCGTTCTGTGGATGACTGCCCTGCCGATGACACCCCCGGGCCCTGGAACCGCGTGGACGACTCCAAGGGGCGGGCCGCCGGTGCGGGCGATGCGCCCGGACGCGGCGCCCGGACGGCCGCGAAGACGCCCTGGCGGGCGTCAGAACGTACCCGGGGCCCGCTCCTTTGGGTGGAGTAGAGGGGCCAGTCAGGCGTCGAGCGGATTGCGCCGGATGCGGTCGGCGACCCCGGCGGACACGGACAGCGCGGCGGAACTGCCTGGCTTGCGCGCCGCCTGGTCGCGGAAGCAGGCCGTGAACTCCTCGGCCAGGTCCAGGCGCGGGTAGCGCTCCAGTACCTCGCCGCGCAGCCCGACCGGGACCCCGTCGAGGCCGCGCCCGGAGATGTCGATGCCGGTGGCCAGCTCCAGCAGGTGGCCCTCGGGATCCTCCTCGACGGGCACCTCGGGCCACATGTGCCGCACGATGATCTCCGACGCCCGTACCCGCCGCTCCGGGGGCCAGCCCGCGCCGGCGCCGAAGACCCAGGCCACGTGGCCACCCGCCTCCTCGAACGGCACCGTGTGGCTGTCGAACTGCGCCACCAGGCCGATGTCGTGCAGGAGGGCCGACACGTAGAGCAGCTCGGCGTCGAACGCGATGCCGTTGCGCTGTGCGTGTGCCGCCGCCCAGAGGTAGGAGCGGACGGAGTGGTTGAGCAGGGAGGGCGTCTCGTACGCGGTCGCCACTTCGAGAGCGCCGCGACAAACCGGGCTATCGGGGATCAGCAGGTCGTCGAATCCCACAGAACTCATCGTATTCCTCCGTTCTCCGACCGCGGCCACTGGTGCGGTGGCCGTGCCGCCGGGCGTCAGTTCTCGGGGTGGATCATCAGGAGGACGGCGCGGTTGTCCGCGGTGTGACCTCGGTACAGGTGCGGGTGAGCGGCGTCGAACCGGATGGAATCGCCTTCACCCAGATCGATGGGGGACGTCGCCGGGCCCGTGGTGGCGCTTCCCTCGGTGAGTATGAGGCATTCCTCCACGCCGGGCAGGTGGGCGTCGGAGTGCTGGGCGCCCTCGGCGATGGCGATGTCGTAGACCTCCACGGTGCCGCGCAGCTTGATGCGGTGGAGGAGACGAGCGCTGACCGCGTCGCCCTCGACGCGCGGCCGCCTGTCACCGGCGCGGACCACCTCCACGGTCGAGGGCGGCGTTTCCAGCAGTTCGCCAAGGGACGCTTCAAGTGCCGTGGCCATGGCCCACAGGGTGCTCAGGGTCGGGTTGCCCTGACCCTGTTCGATGCCGTGCAGCGTGGTCTTGCTGATGCCGCTGGCGGACGCCAGGTCGGCCAGCGATATCCCCGCCGCCGTCCGCAGCCGGTGCACGTTGCGCCCCACCACTTGCGCAGAATCCATGCGTATCAGCATAGTGGTATGCATGTACCAGTAGAACGGATTCATGGTGGAGGCGGGATGACGGTGACGCGGTTGCGCGACATTCCGGGTATCGGTGTGGACGCCGTCGGCGACGCGGCCGACGCCGCGAACGACCCGGAGTTCCTGCGTCTGGAGAACCTCGACACCGACGTCCGGCCGCCCGCCGTCGCCCTCACCGCCACGCATGCGGCCGTCGGCGACGACGCGGCCAACAGCTACCTGCCGTTCCAGGGGCACCGGTCCCTTCGCGAGGCCGCCGCGGCGCACGTGGGACGCATCGCGGGACGGCGCTATGACCCCGACGCCGAATGCGTCAGCGTGGCCGGCGGGCTCAACGGCATCCTCAACACGCTGCTGGCGACGGTAGAGCCCGGGCAGGAGGTCGTGTTGTGCGACCCCGTCTATGCCGGGCTGGTCAACCGGGTGCGGCTCGCGGGCGGTGTCCCCCGGTTCGTTCCCGCGGCGCCCTCCGCGGAGGGCTGGACCATCGACGCCGAACGACTCGCAGGTGCCGTCGGACCCGACACGGCGGCGGTCCTGGCGATGGGCCCGGCGATGCCGACCGGCCTCGTCCTGGACGACCGCCACTGGTCCGCCCTGGCGGACGCCTGCGAACGCCACGACGCCTGGCTGGTCTACGACGCGGCCATGGAACGCATCCGCTTCGACGGCCGCCCTCCCAGCCACCCCGCGGCCCACGACGGCCTGGCGGCGCGCACCATCACCGTCGGTTCGGCCTCCAAAGAGCTGCGGCTCATCGGCTGGCGCGTCGGCTGGGTGGCGGGCCCTGCCCCCATCGTCGCCGACATCCGCCTCGTCGGCCTGACCAACGTCGTCTGCCAGGTCGGCCTCGCCCAGAACGCCGTGGCCGCCGCGCTGGACGCGCCCGACGCCGAGGCCGACGTCGCCGCCGCCACCGCCGAATGGCAGCGGCGCTGCGAGAGGATCCTGGACCGGCTCGCCGGTTACCCGGTCATCCGACCGCACGGCGGCTGGTCGCTCCTCATCGACACCAGGCCCCTCGGGCTGACCGCCGCCGAGCTGTCCTGGCGCCTCTTCCACCGGGCGAAGGTCGCCGCCACCCCCATGGACGGCTGGGGCCCCAGCGGAACGCACTACCTGCGGCTCGTGTTCGCCAACGAACCCCTCGAACGCCTCACCGACCTCAAGGAGCGCTTCGACCAGGCCGTCCGATGAAGGGGCCGCCGCCCGACCAGGTGGCTCCACCGTCTGCCGTAGAACGATCGTCTGCGAGCTGGCGCGGCGCGCTCATCGGAGACATGAGGTAAGCCGGGCCGCCCGGCTCCGCCGACGGGGCGTCGTAGGCGGTGGTCATGGGGAATTCCCGTGTTGAGCGCGGGAGACTGTCAGTCGTTTCGGCAGATTATTTGCCAACCGATGCCGGGCTCGGGTTCTCAGTGCTGCCACCAGGACAAGAGATGACCGACCAAACGAGTTCAAAGACGGATCTAGAAGTGCCCGGACTGGGCCCGCCAGGTCGCCGAGCGCCGAATCGGGGTGGACGGTGCAGCGGGTGCGGCGGCCAGGCTGCTGTGACGCCTGGTGCCCAGCGCCCGCCTTGCCCGCGACCAGCGGAGACGCCTCTGCGCCGATTTTGGGGAGGGTGTTTCCCGGGTACCCGTGGGACAGGCAGGGAGTCTGCCCATGGCGTCCTGGCGGCTGGCCGCGCAGCGGGGATCCCCGACGAGTGCAGGAGGCGTAAATCGTGGACATGAAGCTCGAAGTCGTGGTGGTTCCGGTCTCGGATGTGGACCGGGCCAAGGACTTCTATACGGGGCTGGGGTGGCGGTTGGACGCCGATGTCGCCACCGGGACGGACTTTCGGGTGGTGCAGGTGACGCCGCCCGGGTCGCCGGCGTCGGTCATCTTCGGCACCTCGGTCAGCTCTCAGGCGCCAGGCTCGGCGCGGGGTCTGCATCTGATCGTCGACGACATCACCGCCGCGCACGGTGAGCTCAAGCGGCTGGGGGCCGAGCCGAGTGAGGTGTTCCACGACGCGGGCGGTGTGTTCCATCACGCCGGGACCGACGCCCGGGTGCCCGGTCCGGACCCGCAGCGCGGCAGCTACGCATCGTTCCTGTCGTTCAGCGACCCCGACGGCAACGGCTGGGTCCTGCAGGAGATCACCAGCCGGCTCCCGGGCCGGCTGGACCCGGCGGTCACCGCGTTCTCCTCGACCGCGGACCTGGCGGCCGCGCTACGCCGCGCCGCCGCCGCTCACGGTGAGCACGAGGCGCGCATCGGCGCCGAGGACCCGGACTGGCCCGACTGGTACGCCGACTACATGGTCCGCGAGCTGGCCGGGGCGAAGCTGCCGTCGTGACCGCCTTCACCTACGCGGCGGGACCGTCAAGCAGCCTGGCCAGTTCGAGCTGGTCGAAAGCGAGTGGACGGCACGGCCGCCGGGACAGATGCGGATAAGGGGTCGGGGTGTGCGAGATCTGCCACACCGACGTCCTCGCAGTGGACGGCCTGCGCCCCGATCCCTCGGCGCCGGTCGTGCCGGGTCATGAGATCGTCGGCGAGGGCGTCGCCCCGGTGTGGCGGGTCAGCGTCGGTTTCGTGGGCGGCCAGGACAAAGCGTGCCAGTCGTGCCGCCGCTGTGACTTCACCAACTGCTCCGACCAGCCGCGCAGGCGCACCGACTTGGACGGCGGCTACGCCGAGGTGGTCTATGCGCGATCGCCCGGCCGCGCACCGAGGGCCCGCCTTCCCCGGCCCTGGAATAGGTGAAGGCTCGAGAGCGTGCCATCCACCACATGATGCCTGCCCGCGTCCGCTGCCGCGCCAGCGTCCGAACTTCTCACCCTTCCGTTTTACCCGATATGCCTTTTTGTTGGTTCAACCATTACGCGGTCCACGGGGATGCTGGGGCGATACGTGCAGAAGAGCCGGCGAAAGGGGATCACCATGAAGACGCTTTCCGACTTCTCCTTGGCGGCACAACGGAGAAGGGAACGTCCGACCGCTCCGCTGCCTGCGAACGCGAAGGGACCCGAAATACCTGAGGCCGGGTACGTGATGAAGGAGATCGCCGACGGCGTCTTCTGGCTCAGCGACGGCCAGTACGGGAACATGTTCGCGGTCCACGACGAAGGGGTCATCGCGTTCGACGCGCCCCCGACGCTGGGGCACGACATCGTGCGGGCCATCAAGCGGGTGACCGACAAGCCGATCACGCACGCGATCTACAGCCATGAGCACGGCGATCATGTCGGAGGCATGTCGATCTACCCCGACTCGGTTCCCCGCTATGCCCAGCGCATCGTCGCCCAGCGGCTGGAGGCGCTCGCCGACCCGGATCGGCCCATGCCCACGGAGGTGTTCGACCATACCCTCACGATCGAGGCCGGCGACCACACCGTGCACCTGGACTATCCCGGCCCCAACCACAGCGAGGGCAACAGCGTCATCTACCTTCCCGACCAACGGGTGGTGATGCTGGTCGACGTCATCTTCCCCGGCTGGGTGCCGTTCTCGAACCTGGCGCTGTCGGCCGACCTCCCCGGAGTGTTCGCGCTGTATGACAAACTCCTCGGATACGACTTCGACCAGCTTGTCGGCGGCCACGTCAACCGTCCGGGGACGCCCGAGGACGTGCGCACCCAGATCGAGTACATGAACGATCTGCGCGCCACCACCGAGGCGGCGCTGTCGAGCGTGGACCTCGAAGCGATCATGGCGCCGGTCGACACCGAGAACGCCTGGGCCGTCTTCCGTGCCTATCTTGACGCGGTGGCCGCACAGGCGACCGACGAGGTCGTTCCGCGGTGGGTGGACCGCCTGGGCGGCGCGGATGTGTTCACACTGCCCAACGCTTGGGCGATGGCCGAGTCGCTGCGGCTGGACTTCAACTCCCTCGGGCCGTTCGGCATCAAACCCTAACGAAGATCAAATCACCGGTGGGTCAAGGGGAGCCATGGTCCGAGCGGTGGCCAGCTCGATGACCGAAGCGGTCACCCAGACGGTTGATCACCGTGCGTCGACCTGGTCGGCCTGGTTCGGTGGCGGAAGCAGCACTGGCTCCTCGAGAACCTCGCCGGCCACCCGGGGACGTACTGGCGATCCCAGGTGCGCAGCGTGGACGGCACCACGCCCAGCCGACGCGCCACCTCCGCCACCCCAAGCCCGCTCATGTCGGGACCCGCCTCGCCACCCGCCGACCCATTCGCGTTTGCAGTCCCAGACGGCGTCGCGGGCGATGGCGTCTAGCAGCGGGATCGTGCGGGAGACCATGCCCTTCGCTGCCGCGGGCCTCGGCTCTCAGACAGCCGAGGCCCGCTTGGCCGTTTCAGGAGCGATTGCCCGTGCCTGGCAGGGCGGGATCTCAGTAGAGGTTGGTGCCCTGCCAAGGGCCGTACTGGGTGCAGATCTCACCGTCGGCCAGCACCACCTTTCCGCCGGTGACCCGGGCCTCGGAGTATCCGGTGGTCCCGTGTTCGGTCTCCCAGGTGGTGTCCCAGGAATAGCCGGCCAGCGGCTCGCGCCAGGTTCTGCTGCCCACGCCGATGTTGTCGGTGACGCTGACCTCCCAGGTGAAGCCGACCGCAGGTGCCATCTTGGTGACATCGAAGCCGGTGTACACGTAGGCCTTCCGGTCCCCCTCGGCTGCGTAGTACAGGAACGACACCCCACAGTCCCCGCGCTTGATCGGCTCACCAGAGACCCTCAGGTCGCTTCCGGCGCGCTTGATGCCGTCCTGGCGGACCGGCCGATTGCTGACCTTGACGGCTGCCTGCTCGCCGTCCAGCAGAACGATCTTGTAGCCGTGGGCGTTCGCAACAGCCTTGTCGAAACTGCGTGACACCAGCCTGGCTGTGGCCTTCACCTCCCCCTTCGCAGGCGCCGCCCTGTGCTGATTGGGGGCCGGCGTTGGGTCAGCGGACGCCGCAGTGGTGATGGCCAGCGTGCCGGAGACCGCCATCGCGGCGATCGAGGCGCAGCGGAGTGACCTTGAATTGCGCATGGTTACCTCTCATAGCTGTTGGATAACGAGTCCTCGGTGCACAGGTCCGGCCCCGGGTTACTGGTGCGGGCGGGGGCGAGGGCGGGTTCTACCTGAGGCAGGTCCAGGCCGCGCCCTGGCGCCGGAGTTTGACGCTGGGGGGCGATGGCCGTGCAAGTGCCGTGGTCGCGGGGAGTTACCCGGCTCTTGGCCGTTGCGGCGGCGGCCGGCGAGGCGCTCAGGATGAGAAGGGTGCGGTGAGGGTGAGTGAGGCCATCGCCGCCAGCAGGCGTCTGACGCGCTTCACAGGTGGCCCCCTCTTTTCTTTTTCGTGACATAAAGACATGATTGTCTATTAAGCCTGTTCGCGCCACCGGCCCGGCCCGTCCGGCCGGGGAAGAAGGGGGAAACACAACGATGCGCTCCATCAGAGCGGCCCGCCGCACCGGCAGAGCACTCTGGGCACTCAGAGCCGCTGCCGCCTCGGCCACCTGCGCGGTCACCGCCGTGGGTCTGGCGGTCTTACCGGCCGCCGCCGCGCCGGCCAAGCCCGCCGCCGGGCAGGTGGCCGAACCCGGCCAGGCCTGTACCGCAGCCGATCTCGGCCAGCGCCACCCGATCATCAAGAGCGTCGAGGTCTCCCCGACGATCACTCACTTCACCGGCTGGCACGTCACCGAGGGCACGACCGGGACCCAGACCGTCACCACCAGCACCGAGACCACCATCTCGGTCTCGGTCGGCCTCAACGGCAACGTCCATGGCAGTTTCGCCGTCGAAGCCCTCGGCATGGTCGGCGCGAGCGCGGGCCTGAACGTGAAGGTGGACTACACCTCCACCAGCACCGAGTCGCAATCGATCACGTGGAACTTCCGCGAGCCCGGCTACTACGGCCTCTACAAGGGAACCAAGAAGGTCACCGGCACCTACGGAAGCCTCAACTGCAACCGCGTCCAACTGAGCGACGGCAGTTGGGCGTTGAAGTGGATCGAGGGACCCGAGAGCGGCAGCTACACCACCTACACCACCCTTGAGGAAGGCGCGGTGCGCTGCCAGGACACGGTGCCCGCCAACAGCATCATGGCCAAGGCCCAAGGCCTCCTGGACTGCGCCAGCGCCGCCGCGAGAGCCAAGCACCCGGCGGGTGCGGTGGCCCCGACAGCCAGGCAGCTACAGGACCGCCGCGCGCAGCGCCCGGCGCCCACCAGCGGCACTGCCACCGATCGGCCCAAGGCCACCGGACGCAGCGCGCAGGCCGCCGCTCTCAACTGCAGCGCCGCCGCCTACAAGATCGCTGTACCCGGGCAGCCTCTGTCCTGGGGCGGGCCGCTCCTGGCCAACGACGGCGTCCGCCTGCGGCCCTCGTCGATCTTCAGTGCCCACCTGGACAACTGGCGGCTGTGCAACGTGACCGAGCACAACGGGGTCATCGAGGCGTCCCTGTGGAACTGGGGCAGCGGCGGGTGCGCGACCATCGCCGCGCAGGACGCGGCCACCGAACGGGCGGTCCTGATGACGGTCTCCTGCACCGAGGACGACCTCCAGCGGTTCTACATCTACCGCGACGTGCCCGGCTCCGACCGGATCGGCGTCCAGAACAAGTACACCGGCTCCATGATGGGCCACGACCGGTACGCCGACGGGGAGTTCATCCGCCAGTACTCCAGCGGCAGGCAGGACGGTACGGGTACCTACTCCCTGATCGGGGTCTGACGGCCCGCACCCCGTAACGCTCACCCCCCACACCCCGATTCGCTCCGGCTGCACTTCGGGACGGGTCTGCAGGGAGGACTTCCGCAGCGCCGTGTCCTACCT
>NZ_JBFARL010000224.1:0-12063 GCF_040674655.1 Actinomadura sp. NPDC049753
GCGGCGTCCCTGTCGGACGCCGCGGGCCGCGTTCTGCTCGGATCTCAGGAGGTCATGCAGTGCGGTTCGAGGGCGGTCGGCGAGCCCGGCGCCCTCACCGTGAACCCGAACGTGGTCGACGCGCCCACGGCGAGAGCGCCGTTGTAGTTCGCGTTCTTGACCGTGACGTCCGGACCCGACTGCGTGAAGGTGCCGTTCCACAGGCTGTCGACCGTCTCACCGTTGGCGAAGGTGAAGTGGGCCATCCAGCCGCCCAGCGGGAGCGTGCCGGTGTTGGTGACGGTGATCTCGCCCTGGTAGCCGCCGTTCCAGCTGCCGACGGAGCGGTACCCGGCCTTGCAGACCTTGCCCGGGTCGCCGGGCGGGTCGGTGGGCGGGTCGGTCGGGCCGCCGCCGTCCTCGCCGACGCCCGTCACCTCGCCGTTGCCTCCGTCGAAGACCACGTCGGAGCAGCCGTAGAACGTCTCGTTGCTGTCCGAGCGCTGCCACACGGTGTACAGGAGGTGGCGGCCGCTCTTGCCGGACGGCAGCTTCGCGTTCCAGTGGTAGTAGGCGTCCTCGCTGCCGGGCGAGCCGACGCTCGGCGGGTCGGTGACGCTGTAGAACGGCTGGTCCTCCAGGTCGTCCCAGCTGAGGGGCCTGGTCGGGCTCCAGCTGTCCTTCGTGACGTAGGTGCGGAACGTTCCGGGATGGGCCGCCCACTTGTTGTACCGGAACTCGATGTCGGCGCCGGAGGTCAGGTGCGTGACCGGCCAGTCGTCGCGGGCGAGGTCGTAGCCGCCGAAGTCGTAGACGACCGCGCCGCCGCTGCACAGCTTCCCGTCGGGGATGAAGCCGCGGGTGCGGCCGGCCCCGTCCGAGCGCAGGACGGCGAACCAGTTGTAGAGCGAGTTGGGGCCGCTCTGCGCGACCGCCGCCGCGCAGGCCGGGTTGTGCGGGACGATCTGCCCGGTCGGGCTCAGACCGTCCTTCCAGCACAGGTAGGTGCGGCTGCCGGGCACCATCATCGCGCCGTGCGCGGACGCCGGCGCGGCCGTCAGCAGCGCGCCGGCGATCATCGCGGGGCCGAGCACCGCCCCCGCGGCCAGTGCCCTTCGTCTTCGCTTGCCCATGTTCCTCCCGTCACCGGGCCGAGGAGAGTGCTGTCCAGCGGACGCTAACTCCGCCTCGCGGGGCTCGTGAACGGGCCTTTCAGGCTTTCATCGGCCGCGGGGGGCGCGGGCGCGGGGGCGGGGCTCAGCCCTTCGTCGCGCCCGCGGTGAGGCCTCCGATCAGCTGGCGCTCGGCCACCGCGTAGAAGGCGATGGCGGGCGCCATCGCCAGCACGATGTAGGCGATGACGAGCGCGTAGTTCGTCGAGTACTGCCCCTGGAACTGCTGGATGCCCACGGGGATCGTCTGCCATTTCGGATCGGCCAGCACCAGCAGCGGGAGGAAGAAGTTGTTCCAGCTCGTCACGATGGCCAGGACCGACACGGTGCCGAGGGCGGGCCTCGCCATCGGCAGCAGGATGCGCCAGAAGAACCCGAACCGGGTGCAGCCGTCCATGATCGCGGCCTCCTCCAGCTCGGCCGGGATCGTCCGGAAGAACGAGCGCAGGATGATGATCGTGATGGGCAGCGCGAACGCGGCCTGCGGCAGGATGACGCCGAGCGGGTTGTCCAGCAGCCCGAACGAGCGCAGCAGGACGAACAGCGGCAGCACCGCCACGGCCGGCGGGAACATCAGGCCGGCCGCGAACAGCGTGAAGAAGAACTCCCGGCCCCGGAAGGCGTAGCGGGCGAACGCGAACGCCGCGAGCGCCGCCGCCGCGACGGTGAGCAGCGTGGTGGCGACGGCGATCGCCACGCTGTTGCCGAGCTGGCGCCAGAAGTCGCCGGACGACAGGATGCCGGTGTAGTTCGACGTCTTCCAGGGCGAGGGCAGCCCGACCGGATCCGTGGTGAGGTCGCCCGTGGTCTTGAAGCCGGACACGACCGCGTACAGCAGCGGCACGACGATGAAGGAGCCGAGCACCCACACCAGGGTGTGCCGGGACGCGCTCCGCGCGAGGCCCGCCCTCATCGGCGGCCTCCCGCGGAGGTGACGGCGCCCTGCAGGTCGCGGCGCAGCGCGTAGCGCTGGTAGAGCAGGGAGAAGACCATGCTGATGAGGAACATGGCCACGCTGATCGCGCTCGCGTAGCCCATCTGGTACCGCTTGAACCCGAACTGGAACATGGTGACGGCCATCGTCTCCGTGGAATGCGTCGGCCCGCCGGTCGTGGTGACCCACACGAGGTCGAACAACTGGATCGAGCCGATGACGGACAGGAACACGCTGATCCGCAGCGTCGGCGCGAGCAGCGGCAGCGTGACGCCGCGGAACCGCCGCCACGGCCCGGCCCCGTCGATCGAGGCCGCCTCCAGCACCTCGGCGGGGACGCCCTGGAGCCCGGCGAGGTAGATCATCATGTGGAAGCCGAAGTACTTCCAGGTCATGACGGCGAACAGGGTGGGCAGCGCGGTGCCCGGGTCGGAGAACCACCTGCCGGCGAGGCCGCCGACGAGCGGCAGGTCCCCGACGAGCGTGTCGGCGAGCCCGGTGCCCGGCAGGAAGATGATGCCGAACAGGACTCCGGCGATCACCTCGGACAGGATGTAGGGCGCGAAGAAGACCGCCCGGTAGACCGCGCGGCCGCGCATCCGCTGGTTCAGCAGGACGGCCGTGCCGAGGGCGATCGGCAGCTGGACGGCGATCGACAGGACGACCATGACCAGGCCGCGCCACAGGTCGCCGCGGAAGACGGGGTCGCCCGACAGCTTCCGGTAGTTGTCCAGGCCGGCGAAGTCCTCCGGCCGGCCGAAGCCGCCCCAGGTGAAGAAGCTCGTGTAGAACGCGACGAAGATCGGGATCAGCACGAAGAAGAGGAACAGCAGCAGCGCCGGGAGGAGGAACCAGGTGGCGGACATCCAGCCGCGCAGCCGCCGCCCCGCCGGCGCGCCGCGGGCCCGCCCCCGCGGGGCCCGCACGGCGGGCCGCGGCCGGTCGTCGGTCGTGGCGGACCCCCGGATCGTGTGGGTCATTGGCTCTTGGCCGCCTTGGTCACCTGCTGGGCGACCTCTTCCGGGGTCCCCTTGCCGCCGACGAGGGCGGCGACGCTGTCGTTGACCTGCTGCCCGACGGCGGGCGGGAAGGCCTGGTCCAGGTAGAGCTGGAACCCGCTGGAGCCGTCCAGCGCCTGCGCGACCTGCTTGCGGTTCGGGTCGTCCAGCGCGCTCTCGGCTCCCTTGACGACCGGCATGAAGGCGCCCGAGGAGACGAGCTTGCGCTCGTTCTCGCCGTTCATCAGGAACGTCAGGAAGTCCAGCGCCTCCTTGGGGGCGTCCTTGCTGAGCGAGTGGCCGTTGCCGCCGCCGAACACGTCGGTGACGGCTCCCTGGCCTCCGTCGACGGTCGGGAAGGGGAACCAGCCGAGGTCGTCGCCGATGCCCTTGCCGGAGGCGTCCTTCTCCACCGAGGGCGCCCACTGCCCCATCAGCTCCATGCCGGCCTTCCCCGCGCCCATGGTGGCGGCCTGGCCGCCCGGTGCGTCATAGCCGGCGTTCTGGAAGCCGCTCTGGAAGGGCTGGAGGTCGACCAGTTCCTTGAGGTGCTGCCCGGCCTGGACGAACGCCGGGCCGGTGAAGTCGTTCGACTTGGCGGCCTGCTCCAGCGCGGTCATGCCGCCGACGCGCATCGCCAGGTAGGCCCAGTAGTAGTGGCCGGGCCACTTGTCCTTGCCGCCCAGCGCGATGGGAGTGACACCGGCGCCCTTGAGCTTGCGGACGGCGTCCAGGAACTCCGCCCAGGTCTTGGGGGTGCCCTTGATCCCGGCCTTGGCGAAGTGCCGCTTGTTGTACCAGAAGCCCACCATGCCCATGTCGTACGGGACGGCGTAGGTCTTGCCGTCGAACTGGTACGCCTTCTGCGACACCGGCGTGATGGTGCCGAGCAGGCTCGCCCCGTCCGAGGTGAGGTCCTTCACCAGCCCCGCGTCGATCTGCTGCTTGAGCACGCCGCCGCCCCAGGTCACGAAGACGTCCGGCAGCTTCCCCGACGCGACCAGCGCGGTCATCTTCGACTTGTAGGCCTCGTTCTCCAGGTTGGTGAGCTTGATCCTGACGTTCGGGTGCGACGCCTCGTAGGCCTTGGCGATCTGCGGATAGAGCGACTTGGACGGTTCGGTGGTCGCGATGTCCATCCACTCGACGGTCACCTTTCCTCCCGACCCGGAGCCGCCGTCGCCGCAGGCGGCGACCAGGGGCGCGGCGGCGGCCAGCACGGCGCCCGCGGAGACTGCGGTGAGGAGGGAACGGCGCGACAGCGGTGGGATGCCCATGATGGCCTCCTGGATCGGGGGTGGCTCGGCCTGGAGCGGCGGGGCGGGACGCTCTCGAAACATTTCGAAATTCTTCGGGCTTGCCGTTGCCGTGGAACTTTAAGAAAGGGCCCCCTCACGGTCAAGGCTTCCGCCGTGAGTGACCGAAATCGAACGTCCGAGAAGGCATGGACGGGGGCTAGGAGAGAGCGAAACATTGCGATACTGTTCGCAATCGTTTCCTCGGGGAGGAGAGAAGCGTGCCCGTGCGCACCACCGACGAGATGCCGGACCCCCCGTCCCGGCCGACCCTGGCGCTGATCGCCTCCGAGGCGGGGGTGTCCCCCGCCACGGTCTCCAAGGTCCTCAACGGCCGCACCGACGTGGCCGCCGCGACCCGCGAGCGCGTGGAGGCGCTGCTGCGCACCCACAACTATCCGGGGCCCGGCGGGTCCCGGCGCGCCCGCAGGTCCGGCCTGATCGACCTGGTCCTGGCCGGCCTGGACAGCCCGTGGGCGGTGGAGATCCTGCGCGGGGTGGAGGCCGAGTGCGCCGAGCACGGCACCGGCGTCGTCGTCTCGCTGGTGCGCGAGGACGACGCCCGCCCGCCGAGCTGGCAGAACCTGCCCGCGCTGCACCACAGCGACGGGGTCATCCTGGTGACGTCCCGGATGACGCGGCGCCAGCGCGAGCAGCTGGAGCGGGCCGGCGTCGGGCTCGTCCTGGTCGACCCGGTGAACCTGCCGGACACCGAGATCGCCAGCGTCGGCGCCACCAACTGGGCCGGCGGGCTCGCCGCGACCGAGCACCTGATCGGGCTCGGCCACCGCCGCATCGCGATGATCGGCGGACCCGCCGACATGCTCTGCACGCAGGCCCGGGTGGACGGCTACCGGACCGCCCTGGAGCGCGCCGGGATCGAGGTCGACCGGGACCTCGTCCGGTACGGCGACTTCCACCACCAGGGCGGGTACGCCCGCACCCGCGAGCTGCTGGCGCTGCCCGACCCGCCCACCGCGGTCTTCGCGGGCAGCGACGAACAGGCCATGGGCGCCTACCAGGCGGCCCGGCTCGCCGGGCTCCGCATCCCCGAGGACCTGAGCGTCGTCGGCTTCGACGACCTGCCGACCTGCGAGTGGCTGTCGCCGCCGCTGACGACCGTCCGGCAGCCGCTGGAGGAGATGGGCCGCGTCGCGGCCCGCACCCTGCTCCAGCTGCTGGACGGACGGCCGCCGCTCACCCCCCGCGTGGAGCTGGCCACCGACCTGCGCGTGCGCGCCTCCACCGCGCCGCCGCCCCCCGCCCCGCCGTCCCGCACACCGCCGTCCCCCACGGAGGAGCGATGACCGAAGCCGTCCCGGCCCCGAGCGCGATCCGCGGGCCCTGGCAGGACCCCGGGCTGCCGGTCGCCGAGCGGGTCGCCGGCCTGCTGGCCCGGATGACGCCCGAGGAGAAGGCGGGGCAGCTCGCCGGCTTCTGGGCGATGCCGGCCGGGCCCGGCGAACCCGTGGCGCCGATGGAGGACGACTCCCACGAGACCGCCCCGCGCCTGGAGGAGATCCTGGACCGCGGTCTCGGCCAGCTCACCCGCGTGTTCGGCACCCTTCCGGTCGCGGCCGCCGAGGGCGCCGCCCGGCTCCGCGAGCTGCAGGGCCGGGTCGCCGCGGGCAACCGGTTCGGCCTCCCGGCGATCGCGCACGAGGAGTGCCTCAACGGCTTCATGACGTGGGGCGCCACCGTGTTCCCCAGCCCGCCCGCGTGGGGCGCCACCTTCGACCCCGAGCTGGTCGGCGAGATGGCCGCGGCGATCGGCGCGAGCATGCGGGCGGCGGGCGTCCACCAGGGCCTCGCGCCGGTGCTGGACGTCGTCCGCGACGCCCGCTGGGGCCGCACGGAGGAGTGCATCGGCGAGGACCCGTATCTCGTCGGGGTCCTCGGCACGGCCTACGTGAGGGCCTTGGAACGATCCGGCATCGTCACCACGCTCAAGCACTTCGCCGGCTACTCCGCCTCCCGCGCCGGCCGGAACATGGCGCCGACCCCGATCGGCCCGCGCGAGTTCGCCGACGTCGTGCTGGAGCCGTTCGTGATGGCGCTGCGCGACGGCGGCGCCCGGTCGGTCATGCACTCCTACACCGACGTGGACGGGATGCCCGCCGCGGCCGACGAGCGCCTGCTGACCGGCCTGCTGCGCGAGCGGCTCGGCTTCGCGGGCGTCGTCGTCGCCGACTACTTCGGCATCTCGTTCCTGGAGAGCCGGCACCGGGTGGCCGGGTCGCGGGGCGAGGCCGCCGCGCTGGCGCTGCGCGCCGGGATCGACATGGAGCTGCCGACCGTCCGCTGCTACGGCGCGCCGCTGATCGAGATGGTGCGGCGGGGCGAGGTGCCCGAGGAACTGCTCGACCGCGCCGCCGGCCGCGTCCTGGCGCTGAAGGCCGAACTCGGGCTGCTGGACGGTGCGCCCGCCCCGGACGAGGGAGCGGAACTCGACTTCGACCCTCCGGAGCACAGGGCGCTGGCGCGGCGGCTGGCCGAGGAGTCGGTCGTCCTGCTGGCGAACGACGGCGTGCTTCCGCTGAGCTCCGGCGAGGGGGTGGTCCTGGCGGGGCCGCTGGCGGACGACCCGTTCGCGATGCTGGGCTGCTACACGTTCCCGAGCCACGTGGGGCGCCAGCATCCGGAGATGCCGCTCGGCGTGCGGATCCCGACGCTGGCGGACGCGCTGCGCGCCGAGTTGCCCGGCGTGCGCGTCGCGGGCTCGGACGACGTGTTCGTCGCCGATGACGCCGACATCGAGGCCGCCGTCGCGGCGGCGCGCGAGGCCGGGGTGTGCGTGCTCGCCCTCGGCGACCGCGCGGGGCTCTTCGGCCGCGGCACGTCCGGCGAGGGCTGCGACGCCGAGACGCTCGCGCTGCCGGGACGGCAGGCCGAGCTGGCCGCGGCCGTCCTGGACACCGGCACGCCGACGGTCATCGTGATGCTGACCGGGCGCCCGTACGCGATCGAGGCCCTCGCCGACCGGGCCGCCGCCGTCGTGCAGGCGTTCTTCCCCGGCGAGGAGGGCGGCGGGGCCGTCGCGGGAGTGCTCTCGGGCCGCGTCGAGCCGTCGGGGCGGATGCCGATCAGCGTGCCGCGCCGCGCGTCCGGCCCGCCGGTCACCTACCTGCGGTCGCTGATGGACGGCGGGCACGACTGGAGCGCGGTCGATCCCGTCCCGCTCTACCCGTTCGGCCACGGCCTGACCTGGACGTCGTTCGAGTACGAGGACCTGCGCGCGGACGAGCGGGCGGCGACCGACGGGACGGTGACGGTCAGCGCGGTCGTCCGGAACGCCGGGGGACGCGCCGGGACGGAGGTGGCGCAGCTGTACCTGTCCGACCCGGTCGCGTCGGTGGTGCGGCCCGCCCGCTGGCTCGCCGGATGGGCCAGGGTCCGGCTGGAGCCGGGCGAGGCGGCGCGGGTCGCGTTCCGGGTGCACGCCGACCGGACGTCCTTCACCGGCCCGGACCTGCGGCGCATCGTCGAGCCCGGCGTCGTCGAGGTCTGCGTGGGACGGTCGAGCGCCGACCTGCCGCTGCGCGGCGCGTTCACGCTCGACGGGCCCGTCCGCGAGCTCGGCCCGGACCGGGTCCTCACCGTCCCGGTGGAGGTGACGCCGCTGTGACCGCGTTCCGCAATCCCGTCCTGCCGGGCTGCCACCCCGACCCCTCGGTCTGCCGGGTGGGCGGCGACTTCTACCTCGTGACGTCCACCTTCGAGTGGTTCCCCGGGCTGCCGGTGTTCCACAGCCGCGATCTCGTGCACTGGCGCCGGCTCGGGCACGCGCTGGACCGGCCCGGCCAGCTGCCGCTGGACGGCGTCCCGGCGTCGGGCGGCCTGTACGCGCCGACGCTGCGGCACCACGACGGCACCTTCTACCTGGTCTGCACGCTGGTGGACGGGACACGCTGGTCCGGGCACTTCGTGATGACCGCGTCCGATCCCGCCGGGCCGTGGTCGGACGCGCACCGCCTGGACGGCGACGGCATCGACCCGTCCCTGTTCTTCGACGACGACGGCCGCGCGTGGTGCACCGGAACCCGGCCGACCGGCCGCTACGAGGGCCACACCGAGATCTGGCTGCGCGAGTTCGACCCGTCCGCCCTCGCCCTGGCCGGCGAGGAGCACGTGATCTGGGACGGCGCGGTGAAGGGGGCGATCTGGTCCGAGGGCTCCCACCTCTACAAGATCGGCGGCCGGTACGTGCTGCTCACGGCCGAGGGCGGCACCGCCCACGACCACGCCGTGATGGTCGCCCGCGCCGACGACGTCACGGGCCCCTACGAGGGGAACCCGCGCAACCCGGTGCTGACGCACCGCGATCTCGGCTCCGGGCATCCGATCGTCGGGGCCGGGCACGCCGACCTCGTCGACACGCCCGGCGGCGAATGGTGGATGGTGCTGCTCGCGATGCGCCCGCACCACCTCGACCGGTGCGCCCTCGGCCGGGAGACGTTCCTGGCACCGGTCACCTGGGAGGACGGCTGGCCGGTGACCGGCGGCCGGGTCGAGCCGAGCCACCCCGTCCCGTCGCTGCCGCCGCATCCGTGGCCGGCCGCCCCGGCGTGCGACCACTTCGACGGGCCCGGACTGGACCCGGCCTGGAACATGCTGCGCACGCCGCGCGAACGCTGGTGGAGCCTGACGGAGCACCCCGGGCACCTGCGGCTGCGCGCCCGCCCGGAGACCCTCGCGGACGTCGCCAACCCCTCGTTCCTCGGACGGCGCCAGCAGCACCCGGACTTCGCCGCGTTCACCTCGCTCGACTTCGCACCGGCCAATGAGGAGTCGGCCGGGCTCGCCCTCGTGCAGAACAACGACTTCCACGTCCTGCTCGTGTCGACGTGCCAAGGGCTGCGCCTGGTCAAACGCGAGCAGGGCGTCGAGACGGTGCTCGCCACCGGACCGGCCGTCTCGGGGCCCGTCCGGCTGGGCTTCGAGGCGCACGGGCGCTGGTACCGGGCGTTCTACGGCGCGGCGCCCGGCGAGTGGACGCCGCTCGGCGACCCGGTGGACGGCGACATCCTCACCAGCCAGGTGGCGGGCGGGTTCACCGGCGCCTACATCGGCCTCTACGCCACGTCCAACGGCCGGACGAGCGGCGGCCACGCCGACTTCGCCTGGTTCGAGTACCGCCCGCTCTAGAGGAGCAGCGCGGGGTCGGCGATCACGCGTTCCACGACGAGGCCCGCGGCGCCGAGGACCGCGGCGCCCTCCGCGAGGCCGGACACCTCGACCGGAGGCACGCCGCGCCGCAGCGAGCCCGGCCCCTCCGCGAGGACGCCCTCCAGCGGGGGCCGGATCCAGGCGGCCAGCGAGGAGAACACCCCGCCGAGCACGATGGTGTCCGGGTCGATCAGGTTGACGGCCGAGGCCAGCGCGCCGCCGAGCGCGCGGCCCGCCCGGGCCACCGCGTCGAGCGCCGCCGCGTCGCCGCCGCTCAGCCGGTCGACCAGGCTGCCCACCGAGCCCTCGGGCCCGGCGGCCGGCCGCGTCACCGGCAGGCCCGCCGCGCGCAGCATCGCTTCCTGGCCGGCGATCTGCTCCAGGCAGCCGCGCCCGCCGCAGGAGCAGGCGGGGCCGGACGGGTCGGCGACCAGATGCCCGAGCTCGCCCGCGAAGCCGTGGGCGCCGCGGAAGACCCGCCCGTCCACGACGATGCCGGCGCCGATCCCGATCTCGCCCGAGACGTGCACGAAGTCGCCGAACCGGGCGCCGCCGCCGAACCACAGCTCGCCCAGGGCGGCGAGGTTGGCCTCGTTGTCGTACTCGGCGGGCAGCGCCGTGGCGAGGCCGGGGGCGCCGGTGACGGGGACGTCCGTCCAGCCGAGGTTCGGGGCGTGCCGCACCACGCCGTTCTCGCGGTCGAGCAGGCCGGGCAGGGCGACCGCGGCGCCGGCGACGGTCAGGCCCTGCCCGGCGGCGGCGGCGATGGCCTCGCCCGCGAGCGCGGACAGCGCGGCGAGCACGGCGCCGGGTTCGCGCCCGCGGTTGTCGGAGCTGACGACGTGCCGGTAGCGGACCTGCTTGGCGAGGTCGAGGACGCAGGCGGCGAGGTAGTCGACGTTGACCTCCAGGCCGAGCCCGGCCGCGCCGTCGCCGTGGACGGACACGCCCACGCCGGGACGTCCGCGCTCCCCCTCGCGCACCGGTGCGCCGTCGCGCACCAGGCCCGCGCCCTCCAGCAGGGAGACGAGGTTGGACACCGTCGTCTTGGTGAAGCCGGTGAGCTCGGCCAGGCGCGCCCGCGTCACGGGCTGGTGGCGGGCCACGTGCTCCAGGACGACGGCGAGGTTCCGCTCCCGCATCGTCGCGTGCCGGACGGGGGCGTTGGCGGACTTCGTCATGGAAGAACCCTAATTGAATCACGTGTATAGGCAGGGCAGAGGCCCTCTGCTAGGTTATTTAGTCCAAGCTGTTTACGAAAGGCGGGACCCGGATGCCCGAGAGCCTGGTCGCGGGCGTCGACTCCTCGACGCAGTCGACGAAGGCCGTGCTGTGCCGCGCCGCGGACGGCGCCGTGGTCGCGGCCGCCTCCGCCCCGCATCCGGACGGCACCGAATGCCACCCCGACCACTGGTGGCGCGCGCTGGGCCAGGTCAGGGAGCTGCTCGAACGCGCCGACGCGGTGGCGGTCGCCGCGCAGCAGCACGGCATGGTCGCGCTGGACGGCGCCGGCGAGCCCGTCCGGCCCGCCCTGCTCTGGAACGACACGCGCTCGGCGCCGCAGGCCCGCGCCCTCGTCGAGGAGCTCGGCGGCGCGAAGGCCTGGGCGGAGCGCACCGGCAGCGTGCCGCTCGCGTCGTTCACGGTGACCAAGCTGCGCTGGATGGCCGAGCACGAGCCCGACCACGCGCGCCGCACCGAGCAGGTCATGCTCCCGCACGACTGGCTGACGCTGCGACTCGGCGCGTCCGAGCCGGTGACCGACCGGGGGGACGCGTCCGGGACCGGCTACTGGTCCCCCGCGACCGGCGCGTACCTGCCGGACCTGCTGCGCGCGGCGCTCGGGCACGAGGCCCGGACGCCCCGCGTCGCCGGCCCCGGCGAGCGCGTCGGCGAGACGGCCTGGGGCGCGGCCCTCGGCCCCGGCACCGGCGACAACATGGGCGCCGCGCTCGGGCTCGGGCTGGAGCCCGGCGACGTCGTCGTGTCGATCGGCACCTCCGGCACGGCGTTCGCGGTCGCCGGGGAGCCCGCGGCGGACGCCTCCGGGCTGGTCGCCGGGTTCGCCGACGCGACCGGCCGGTACCTGCCCCTGGTCTGCACGCTGAACGCCGCGCGGATCCTGTCGGCCGCCGCCGCGATGACCGGGGCCTCGCTGGAGGAGCTGTCCGCGCTGGCCCTCGCCGCCGAGCCCGGCGCGGGCGGCCTGACGCTGCTCCCCTACCTGGACGGCGAGCGCACCCCCGACCGGCCGGACGCCAGCGGCGTGCTCGCGGGGCTCACCACGTCCAACGCCACGCGGGAGAACCTCGCGCGGGCCGCCGTGGAGGCGCTGCTGTGCTCGCTCGCCGACGCCGTCGACCACCTCGCCGCGCAGGGCGTCCGGCCGCGCCGCGTCCTGCTGATCGGGGGCGGCGCCCGCGCGCACCCTCGCGGACCTGGGCCAGCGCTCCGAACGGCTGAGGGGCGACCTGCGGGACCTGGAGGAGACGAAGGCCCGGCTGGAGCGGGACGCCGAG
>NZ_JBFARL010000225.1:0-12020 GCF_040674655.1 Actinomadura sp. NPDC049753
GCCCTGATCGGCGCGCGGGCGCTGCAGGGCGTCGGCGCCTCGATGCTCATGCCGGCGACGCTGTCCACGGTGAACGCGGGGATGCCGGGCGCCGCCGACGTGCGGCGCGACATCGTCCGCATCCACCCGCGGCCCGACCTCGCCCGCCCCCTCCTCGCCTGACCCCGCGAAGCACCCACCCCCACCCCCGAACGACAGGAGGCCGAGATGGCCACCACCTACACCCCGGAGCCCGCCGGGCGCGGGATCCGCGCGAACGTCCAGCGGCTCGGCGGCCGGATGGCCGCGATGGTGATGCCGAACATCGGCGCGTTCATCGCCTGGGGCCTGATCACCGCCCTGTTCATCCCGACCGGCTGGCTGCCGAACGAGGAGCTCGGCGAGCTGGTCGACCCGATGATCAAGTTCCTGCTGCCGCTGCTGATCGGCTACACCGGCGGCCGGATGGTGCACGGCCAGCGCGGCGCCGTCGTCGGCGCGGTCGCCACCGTGGGCATCGTCGTCGGCGCCGAGGTGCCGATGTTCCTCGGCGCGATGCTCACCGGCCCGCTCGCCGCGTACCTGCTGCGGCTGTTCGACGGCCTCGTGCGGGACCGCGTCCGGACCGGGTTCGAGATGCTGGTCGACAACTTCTCCGCCGGGATCGTCGGCGCCGCGATGGCCGTCGCGGGCAACCGGGTCATCGGCCCGGTCATGAACACCTTCACCGAATGGGCCGGGGACGGCGTGGGATGGCTGGTCGACCACGACCTGCTGCCGCTCACGTCGCTGCTCATCGAACCGGCGAAGGTGCTGTTCCTCAACAACGCCGTCAACCACGGGGTGCTCGGGCCGCTCGGCGTCCAGCAGGCCGCCGAGCACGGCAGGTCCGTGCTGTTCATGCTGGAGTCCAATCCGGGGCCGGGTCTCGGCGTCCTGCTCGCCTACTGGTTCTTCGGGCCGCGGCGCCTGCGCCCGAGCGTCCCGGCGGCCGCCGTCATCCACTTCTTCGGCGGCATCCACGAGATCTACTTCCCCTACGTCCTGATGAAGCCGCGCATGATCCTCGCCGCGATGGCGGGCGGCGTGACCGGAGTGGCGATCTTCGTGGCCACGGGCGCCGGGCTCGTGGCGACCCCCTCGCCGGGCAGCATCTTCGCCTACCTCGCGCAGACGCCCCGCGGCGCCGGCAACTGGATCGGCGTCTACTCCGGCCTGATCGCCTCCGCGGCCGTCTCCTTCGGCGTCGGCGCCGCGCTGCTCGGCTTCGGCAGGCTGGCCGAGTCCGACCCGGAGGGCGGGGACGCGCCCGGCGAGGCGGACGGCTCCGCCGAGGCGAGCGCCGGTGACACGAGCACCGCCGATGAGAGCACCGCCGAGCAGGCGCACCCGAAGGAGCCCGCCGACGGCGCCGCGCGCGAAACGACCGCCCACTGATGGAAGGCGCACCAACGATGAACGGCAAGGACATCCGCAAACTCGTCATCGCCTGCGACGCGGGCATGGGCAGCAGCGTCATGCTCGCCGGGCAGCTCCGCAAGGCGCTGCGCAAGCAGGACGTCGCGGTCGAGCACACGCCCGTCGACGCGATCCCCGGCGACGCCGACGTGGTCGTCTGCCACACCGGGCTCGCGGCCCGCGCCCGGCGCGGCGCCGGCGGCGCACCGGTGATCCCGTTCGAGGTCTACCTCGGCGACCCGGCCGTCGACCGGCTGGTCAAGGCGATCAAGGACGGCGGTGAGGTCGGTGCCTGACGGCGCCGCCGGCCTGCTCGCCCCGGACGCGATCCGGCTGGACGCGCGGGCCCGCGGCCGCGACCACGCCGTCCGGGTCTGCGGGCAGGTGCTCGTGGACGCGGGCGCCGTCGAGCCCGGCTACGTCGACGCGATGCTGGAGCGGGAACGCTCCATCTCCACCTACCTCGGTGAGGGCGTGGCGATCCCGCACGGCACGTCCGGGGGCCGCGGCCTCATCCGCCGCGACGCCCTCGCCGTCGTCCGCTTCCCCGACGGGACGGACTGGAACGGCGAGACCGTCACCGTCTGCGTCGCGATCGCGGCGCGCGGCGACGGCCACATGGAGATCCTCGCCGAGCTGGCCCAGGTCCTCCTGGACCCGGGCCGGGCCCGCGCGCTGCGCGAGGCCACCGCCGCCGAGCAGGTCCTCGCCCTGCTCGCCCCGCCGGCCGAGGACGAGCAACCGACAGGACAGGGACACACCGCATGAAGGTCGCCCGCTTCTACGCCCCCGCCGACATCCGCCTGGAGGACGCCCCCGAACCCGAGCCCGGCCCCGGCGAGCTGAAGATCCGCGTCCGCGACTGCTCGACCTGCGGCACCGACGTCAAGATCTCCCGGTTCGGGCACCACCACATCGTCCCCCCGCGGGTGATGGGCCACGAGATCGCCGGCGAGGTCGTGGAGGCCGGCGCCGGCGCCGGGGACTGGGCCCCGGGCGACCGCGTGCAGGTGATCGCGGCGATCCCGTGCGGGCGGTGCGCCGAGTGCCGCCGCGGCCGGATGACGGTCTGCGCCGCGCAGGAGTCGATGGGATACCACTACGACGGCGGGTTCGCCGAGTACATGGTCGTCCCGGCGAAGGTGCTCGCGGTCGGCGGGGTGAACCGGATCCCCGACGGCGTCTCGTTCGCCGAGGCGTCGGTGGCCGAGCCGCTCGCCTGCGTGCTGAACGGCCAGGAGCTCGCCCGGGTCGGCGAGGGCGACGACGTCGTGGTGTTCGGGTCGGGCCCGGTCGGCTGCCTGCACGTGCGGGTCGCGCGGGCCCGCGGCGCCGCCCGGGTGTTCCTCGTGGAGGTCAACGCCGAGCGGCTGCACCGGGCCGCCGCGCTCGTCAAGCCGGACGCCGCGCTCGACGCGGGCGCGGGCGACGTCGTCGGGGAGATCCTCGAACGCACCGGCGGGCGCGGCGCCGACGTGGCGATCACCGCCGCCGCGTCGGCCGCCGCTCAGGGCCAGGCGCAGCGGCTCGTCGCGCCCGGCGGCCGGGTCAGCCTGTTCGGCGGCCTGCCCAAGGACGACCCGGTCGTCCCCGTCGACGCCAACCGCGTCCACTACCGGGAGCTGTCCCTGGTCGGCGCGAACGGGTCGAGCCCCGCCCACAACGCCCGCGCGCTGGAGATGATCGGGTCCGGACGGGTCCCCGTCGAGGACCTCATCACCCACCGGCTCCCGCTGGACGCCCTGCACGACGCCCTCGACCTCGTCACCCGGGGCGCCGCGATCAAGGTCACCATCGAACCCTGAAGGAGACGCCATGCCCGAACGGAGCGTCGTCGTCGCCGCGGCGCAGGGGCTGCACGCCCGCCCGGCGCAGTTGTTCGTCCAGGCGGCGGCGCGGCAGCCGGTGCCGGTGTCCATCCGGGTCGGGGACGGCGCGCCCGTCCCCGCGAGCAGCATCCTCGGCGTGCTGTCGCTCGGCGCGCGGCACGGTACGGAGGTGACGCTGTCCGCCGAGGGGGACGGGGCCGGGGGCGCGCTGGAGGAGCTCGCCGGCCTGCTCGCCCGCGACCTGGACGCCGAGCAGCCCGCCTGACCGGTCGCGCGGACCCGGCCCGGCGGACCCGGCCCGGCGAACTCGGCACAATGGGGACGCACCGCGACGCAGACGGAACGGGTGGGACGACGGTCATGTACGCCGAGGAACGGCAGCAGGCGATCCTTGCGCTGGCGCGCTCGAAGGGCCGGGTGGACGTGGTCGCGCTCGCCGAGGAGTTCTCGGTCACGACCGAGACGATCCGCCGCGACCTGACCGTGCTGGAGCGGGCCGGGACGGTCCGGCGCGTGCACGGCGGCGCGATGCCCGTCGAACGGCTCGGCTTCGAGCCGGAGCTGGCGGCGCGGGACGCGGTGATGACGGAGGAGAAGCAGCGCATCGCCAAGGCGGCGCTGGAGGAGCTGCCCGCCGACGGGTCGGTCATCGTCGACGCCGGGACGACCACCGCGCGGTTCGTCCAGCTGCTGCCGACCGACCGCGAGCTGACCGTGATCGTGAACTCGCCGCCGCACGCGGCGGTGCTGGCGACCCGCCCGAACCTCACCGTGATCATCCTTGGCGGACGGGTGCGCGGCCGCACGCTCGCCACGGTGGACGACTGGGTGCTGCGCCCGCTCGCCGACCTGTGGGTGGACGTGGCGTTCATGGCCACCAACGGCTGCTCGGTCGAGCGCGGGCTGACCACCTCCGACCAGGCCGAGGCCGCGGTGAAGCGGGCGATGATCGCCTCGTCCCGGCGGCGGGTGCTGCTCGCCGACCGCACCAAGATCGGGCACGACCACCTCGTGCGGTTCGGCGGCCTCGCCGACATCGACGTGCTGATCACCGACACCGGGCTGGACACCGACCTCGCCGCCGACCTCGCGGCCGCGGGCCCGGAGGTCGTCCGGGCCTGAACGCCGCCCCGCCCGGTCGGGGGCGGCCGCCCCGCGCCGGAACACGCGGGGCGGCGGGACCCCGTCAGCCCGCGGCGGGGATTCCGTTGGCGGGCGCCTGCGGCTGCGGGGTCGTGTAGGGCTGGATCGGCCCGTCGCCGTCGTCGGTGGTCAGCGGCTGCCCCTGGGGCACGACGTTCTGCCCCTTGATCGTGCCGATGACCGCCCCGGTGTACCCGGCGTGCGAATCCGCACCGTAGGCGAACGGGACGACGCCCGGCCCGGTGAAGCGCGACTTCTCCAGCGCCTCCACGACGCCCTTGCGGGTCGGGTTCTTCCCGGCCGCCTGGAGCGCCTGCACGAAGGTGTAGGCGACCGACATCCCGTAGACGATGTTGCCGTTGAACGGCAGCTGCGGGATGTACCGGTCGTGGATCTTCTTGAACAGCGCCGTCCAGCTGTTGGAGGCGTCGCCCGGAGCGGCGAGGTAGCCGTCGGTCACCATGCCCTGGATGAGCGGACTGCCCTCGACCTCGCTGCCGCCCTTCTTGGCGAAGCTCTCCAGCAGCCCCGTGAGGGTGATCGGGTCGGATCCGACGTTGCTGACGACGAACGTCGGCTTGTAGTTCAGCTTCAGCGCGGCGAGCCGGAACAGCGCCGTGTAGGTGGGGATGCTGAACAGCACGACGACGTCGGCCTTGGACTGCGCGATCGCCTGCGCCTGCGCGCCGATGTCGGTGCTGCCCGGCTGGTAGGACTGCCGGGACACGACCTGGTCCTTCGGGATGTACTTGTCGAGGCCCTTCACCCCGTCCTGGCCGAAGTCGTCGTTCTGGAAGAAGTAGGCGACCTTCTTGCCCGCGTAGGCCTTCTTGACGTGGTCGCCGAGGATCTTGCCTTCGCGGATGTAGTCGACCTGCCAGCCGAACGTCTGCGGGTGCTTGTCCGGCTGGTCCCAGCAGCCGCATCCGGACGCGACGAACAGGTCCGGGACGCGCTGGGCGTTCAGGTAGTCGACCACCTTGGAGTGCGTGGGCGTGCCGAGCCCGTTGAAGACCGCGAAGACCTTGTCCTGCAGGACGAGCTTCTGGGTCACGCTCACGGTCTGCGTCGGGTTGTAGGCGTCGTCCACGTACTTGTAGACGATCTTGCGTCCGTGCACGCCGCCGTTCGCGTTCACGTAGTCGAAGAACGCCTTGGACGCCGCGGAGTTGGCGCTGTAGCCGGGCGCGGCCGGCCCGGTCAGCGGCTGGTGGCTGCCGATCGTGACGGTGGTGGCGGTCACGCCGGGCGCCGCGGACCCGCCGCCCCCTCCGTCACCGCCGCAGCCGCTCGCCGCGACCGCCAGCGTCGCCGCGGTCGTCAGGGCGAGCGCCCGCATCGTCCGGGGTCGCTTCATCTGCTCCTCCTGGGTGCGTTGTGGTGGGCCCCGATGTGTCGCTCGGCGCCGGAACCCGCGGCCCGGGAGCCCGGCCGCGCGTCCCGCGCACCCGGCGCCGGACGGCGCCGCCGATGCCGCGCAGCCCTCCCTGGACGCCGCGCGGGAAGGCCAGCGTCACCGTGATGAGGACGAGGCCGTACACGGCGAGGGGCAGGTTCGACGCGATGTTGTGCGAGAGGCCGGACGAGGACGACAGGTCCGCCGCCCAGGTCGGCACGTAGACCAGGATCAGCGCGCCCCACACCGCGCCCGGCAGGCTGCCGAGCCCGCCGATGACGATCGCGGCGATGAGCTGGAGGGACAGCGTGAGCGGGAAGGCGCCCGGCGCGGCCAGCGTGGCGACCACGGCGAGCAGCCCGCCGGCGAGCCCGGCGCAGGCCGCCGAGACGACGGTGGCGGCGATCCGCAGCCGGGCGACCCGGACGCCGCTCAGCGCGGCGGCGATCTCGTCGTCGCGGCTGGCGCGCAGCGTCCGCCCGAACCGGCCGCGGGTGAGGTTGGCGAGCAGGAACAGGGTGACGACGGCGCCGAGGCAGCAGATCCACGCCTGCCAGCGCTCCAGCGGGAACGTCTCGCCGAGCGCGGCGGGCGGGACCGGCGGGACGATCGTCAGCCCGTTCTGGCCGCCGAGCACTCCGGTGAGGGGCTCGTAGTTGGCGAGGCCGGGCAGCCCGACGGCGAAGGCGAGGGTGGCGCCGGCCAGGTAGGGGCCGTGCAGCCGGGCGGCGACGGCGCCGACCGCCGCCCCCGCGAGGGCGGTGGCCCCGGCCGCCGCCGGCAGGACCGCCGCGAGCGGCCAGCCCCAGTGCCCGATGACCAGCGCGGCCGTGTAGGCGCCGACCGCCATGAACGCGCCATGCCCGAGGGAGATCTGCCCGCCGAGCCCGGTCAGCACCGTCAGGCCGGCGGCCGCGCAGGTGAGGTACGCGGCCTGCGCGATCTGCAGGTCCCGGTAGGGGGCGGCGGCCGTGGTCAGGACGTACAGCGCGGCGAGCGCGAGGGCGGCGCCGGCCGTGTGACGGGTCAGGGTGGAGCGGCGCAGGGCGCTTCGCACGGATGCGGTCACGGGTCACACCCTCCGTCCGGGGCTCGTCGCGAACAGGCCGTTCGGTCTGATCATCAGGACGGTGATGAGGGCGGCGAGCGCCCCGAGGGCGACCAGCTCCGAGCCGAGGTAGCCGGACACGTAGCTGAGGGCGCAGCCGAGCAGCAGCCCGCCGGTGACGGCGCCCGCCGGGCTGTCCAGCCCGCCGATCACGGCGGCGGTGAACCCGAAGACCAGCATCGCGTCGAACTGGGCGGGCCCGACGAACACCGACGGGGCGATCAGCACCCCGGCGAGGGACCCGACGAGCGCGGCGAGCGCCCAGCCGAGGGTCAGCATCCGGCCGACGCGGACGCCCTGGAGCCGGGCGATCTCGGGCGCGAACGCCGACGCCCGCAGCCGCAGCCCGAGGTCGGTGCGGACGAACAGCAGCGTCAGCAGCACCATGACCGCGGCGACGGCGCCGATGACGAACAGGTCGAACGGCGACAGCAGCAGCCTCGTCCCGCCGGCGGACAGGCCCTTGATGGTGAAGGCGGGCGGATAGGAGTGCGGCGTGTCGCCCCAGATCATGCCCGCGGCCGCCTGCAGCAGCACCAGCAGGCCGAGGGTGACGATCACCGCGTTCAGCGGCGGCTTGTTCTCGACGGGCCGGACCACGACCCGCTCGACGACCGCGCCCAGCACCAGCCCGGACGCCAGGGCGGCGCCGAGCGCGAGCCAGTAGGAGCCGCCCGCGTCGATGACGCTCCAGGCGAGGAACGTCGTGAACATCAGCATGCCGCCCTGCGCGAAGTTCACGACGCGGGTGGAGCGCCAGATCAGCACCAGGGCGAGGGCGACCGCCGCGAACACCGCCCCGGAGGTGATCCCGGCGAGGGTGAGATTGAGGAAGCGCACCATCAGAACCCCAGGTAGGCGTGGCGGAGACGGTCGTCGGCGGCGATGGCGGAGGCGGTCTCGTCCGCCACGACGGAGCCGAGGTCCAGGACGACGGCGCGGTCGGCGACCGACAGGGCGCTGCGCGCGTTCTGCTCCACGAGCAGCACGGTCCGGCCGTCCTCGTCGCACAGCCGCCGCAGCACGGCCATCAGCTGGGCGACCACCCGCGGCGCGAGGCCGAGGGACGGCTCGTCCACCAGCAGCAGCCGCGGCGCGCCGGTCAGCGCCCGGGCCAGCGCGAGCATCTGCCGCTCGCCGCCGGACAGGGTGGCGGCGGCGCGGAACCGGCGCTCGGCGAGCGGCGGGAACAGCGTGTACATGTCGGCGACGCGGCGCGCGAGGGCCGCGCGGTCGCGCCGCCACAGCCCGCCGAGCCGCAGGTTGTCCTGCACGGTCAGCTCGGTGATGACGCCGCCGCTCTGCGGGACGTGCGCGACGCCGAGCCGGACGATCTCCTCGACCGCCGTCCCGGTGATGTCCGCGCCGTCCAGCTCGACGCGTCCCGAGCGGGGCCGCAGGAGGCCGGAGACGGCGCGCAGCAGCGTGGTCTTCCCCGCGCCGTTCGCGCCGAGCACGGCGGTCAGCGAGCCCTCCTCGACCGTGAGGTCGACGCCGCCGAGCGCGCGGACCGCGCCGTAGGAGACCGTGAGGTCCTTCACCTCAAGCACCGCCGACCTCCTCGCCGAGGTAGGCGTCGAGGACGGCCGGGTCGTCGCGCACGCGCTCCGGCGGCCCGCTCGCGATGACCCTGCCGAAGTCCAGCACGACGACCTGGTCGCAGACGCCCATGACGAGGTCCATGTGGTGCTCGACGAGGACGACGGCGGGCCCGCCGCGCAGCCCGCGGATCAGCCCGGCCAGCTCGTCCATCTCGGCCGCGGACAGTCCGGCGGCGGGCTCGTCCAGCAGCAGCAGGTCGGGCTCGGCCACGAGCGCGCGGGCCAGCGCGACCCGCTTCTGCACGCCGTAGGGCAGTTCCCCCGGCAGCCGGGCGGCCTCGGCGGCGACGCCCAGCTCCGCGAGCCGGGCCGTGGCCCGCTCGCGGAGCGCCGCCTCGTCGCGGTCGGCGCGCGGAAGCGCGAGGAGGCCGGACCAGAACCCGGCCCTGGCGTGCGGGTCGGCGCCGACCATCACGTTCTCCAGCACGGTCAGCCCCGGGAACAGCCCGAGGCCCTGGAGGGTGCGGGCGATGCCGAGCCGCGTCAGGTCGTGCGGCCGATGCCGGCCGAGGACCCGGCCCCGCCAGCGCACCTCGCCCGCTTCCGGCCGAACGAACCCGCACACGACGTTGAAGAGCGTCGTCTTGCCCGCGCCGTTCGGGCCGATCACCCCGGTGACCCGGCCCTGGGGCGCCGTGAGCGACACCCCGTCCAGTGCGACCAGCCCAGCGAAGCGGACGGTCACCTCTCGAAGTTCAAGGATCGCGGAGGAGCCGGACATATCGCCTCACCTCGCCGATAATTCAGCGCGAATCCCCCGAGGCCCAATGCACATACCGACTGGTCGGATTCACAAAAGATAGAATCACCGGGCGCTTCGGTCAACAGCCGATTCGCACGGTCCCGGCGCACGCCGCGGCGGATCCCCGCCGGGCGGTAGGCTGATCGGCGATCTGCGGGCGGCCGCGCCGGGGCGGCACGAGACCCCGGGGCGCTCCCGGACGGAGGTGGTGTCGATGGCGCAGGCGCCCGCGGGCCGGACCGCCGGCACCCTGCCGCTGCCCGACCGGCTGCTGGCCGTGGCGACCCGGATGTTCGCCGACAAGGGCTTCGAGAACACCTCGGTCCAGGAGATCGTGAACGCCGCCGGGGTGACCAAGGGGGCCATGTACCACTACTTCGGCTCCAAGGACGACCTGCTCTACGAGATCTACCACCGGCTCCTCGGCCTGCAGACGTCCCGGCTGGAGCAGATCGCGAACGGTCCCGGCACGGCCGCCGAGCGGCTCCGCGCCGCCGCAGTCGACGTCCTCAACACCTCGTTCCTCTACCTGGACGACTTCACCGTCTTCTTCCGCTCGACGCACCTGCTCTCCCGCGACCGCCGGGAGGCCGTCCGCGCCGAGCGGCGCCGCTACCACGAGCGCTTCCGGGCCCTGGTCGAGGAGGGCCAGCGCGAGGGCACGTTCCGCACCGAGACGCCCGCCGACATCGCCGTCCACTTCTTCTTCGGCACCGTCCACCAGATCGGCGCCTGGTACCGCCCGGGCGGCCGCCTCAAGACGGCCGCCATCAGCGAGCACTACGTGGACCTGTTCCTGCACGGCCTGGAGAAGTAGCGGACGGCCCGCCTGCCGTCAGCGCTCCACGTGCTCGATCTTCAGCGCCGCGTCCCTGTGCCGGGCGCGCAGCGGCTTTTTATCGAACTTCCCGACCGTGGTCTTCGGGATCTCCTCCAGGAACGTCCAGTACTCGGGGACCTGCCAGCGGGCGACCTTGTCCGCGAGGAACGACGCCAGCTCGGCAGGGGTGGCGGACGCGTCCGGGCGCAGGACGACGCAGGCGAGGGGGCGCTCGTCCCAGCGGGGGTCGGGGACGCCGATGACGGCGGCCTCCGCCACGGCGGGATGGGCCATGAGGTGGTTCTCCAGCTCCACCGAGGAGATCCACTCGCCGCCCGACTTGATGACGTCCTTCGCGCGGTCGGTGATCTGGTAGAAGCCGCGGTCGTCGACGGTGCCGATGTCGCCGGTGCGCAGCCAGCCGTCGTCGAACTTCTCCGGCGCGGGGTCGCGGTGGTAGGCGCCGGTGATCCACGGCCCGCGCACCTCGATCTCGCCGACGGACTCGCCGTCCCACGGCAGCTCGGCGCCGGAGTCGTCCACGATGCGCATCTCGACGCCGGCGGCGATGCGGCCGGACTTCAGCCGCCAGTACATGTCCTCGTCGGTGCCGGGCTCGACGCCGGGCGGCGGGAACGCCATGCCGCCGAGCGGGCTCGTCTCGGTCATCCCCCAGCCCTGGATGATGCGCAGCCCGTACCGCCGCTCGAAGCGCTCCAGCAGGACGCGGGGCGCGGCGGCGCCGCCGGAGGTGCCCGCCCGCAGCGACGACAGGTCGATCTCCTCCCGCTCCCCGAGGGCCAGGATCCCGTTCCAGATCGTCGGGACGGCGGAGGCGAGCGTGCTGCGCTCGGCGGCGACGAACCTCACGAGGTGCTCCGGCTGCATGAACGGCCCCGGCATGTGCAGCGTCGCCCCGGACAGGAACGCCCCGTACGGCAGGCCCCAGGCGTTGACGTGGAACATCGGCACGATCGTCAGGACGCGGTCGGCCTCGGTGATGCCCACCAGCGACGCCGACTGCACGGCCATCGCGTGCAGGAACGTGGAGCGGTGCGAGTACACCACGCCCTTCGGGTCGCCCGTGGTTCCGCTGGTGTAGCACATCGACGCGGCGGACCGCTCGTCCACCTCCGGCCACGCGTACCCGGGCTCCTCCGCGGCGAGCAGCTCGTGGTAGCGCAGGACGGGCGCCCCGTTGCCGTTGGCCTCCAGGGCCGACGCGTCGCCGTCCCCGACGACGACGAACGCCTCGACGGCGGGGAGCTCGCGCACGACGCGCGCCAGGAGCGGGACGAGGCTGTCGTCGACGATGACGACCTGGTCGTCGGCGTGGTTGATGATGTGCGAGAGCTGCTCGGGGAACAGCCGGATGTTCAGCGTGTGCAGGACCGCCCCCATGGCGGGCACCGCGAAGTACGCCTCCAGGTGCTCCTGGTTGTTCCAGCAGAACGTCGCCACCCGGTCGCCGGGACGGACGCCGAGCCTGCCCAGGGCGGACGCGAGCCGCTCGGCGTTGCCGGCGATCTGCGCGAAGGTGGCGCGCCGGGGCGCGCCGCCGCCCGTCCAGGTCACGCACTCGCTGCGCCCGTAGACGCGCGCCCCGTGCCGCAGGATCGCGGCGACCGACAGCGGAAAGTCCTGCATCGTGCTGAGGATCATGGCTTTTCTCCGAGAGACCCGCGACGGCGACAGAAACGGCCGACCGCTCGCAATTTCACACATACCGACCGGTCGGTTCACCATATTTTCGACAACGCCCCGCCGTCAACGATCCCTCGCGGGACGACCCGCGCGGCGCCGCATCCCGCGCGCGGACGGGCTCCCGCCGCCGCGGCCCGGCCCTGAAGGCGGAGGGCCGGGAGTCCCTGTGGCCGGACACCAATCCCTTCATGGACATGCACTGGATCTACGCCGCCCTGCTGGTCGCCGCCGCGCTCGCCG
>NZ_JBFARL010000226.1:0-11926 GCF_040674655.1 Actinomadura sp. NPDC049753
CCGACCTCGCCGACGTTCTCGCCCCCTACCCCGGCCTGGTCTCGATCGGCACGAACGACAACGGCCGCATCCTCGTCGACCTGGAGGCCGCGCACAGGGCTGATCGCGCTGCGCGGGCCCGAGGAGACCCGCCGCCGCCGGGCTCACCGGGACGCGGGAGCTGGCCGACCTCGCGCTGCTCACCGCCACCGAGGCCGAGCCGGAACTCGGCGGCCTGCTCGCCGGCGCGCTGCTGCCGGGCCTCGACCCCGCCGAGCCGTTCCACCGGGAACTGGCCGAGACCGCGCTGGCCTACCTCGACCACGGCGGCCGGATCGAGCCGACGGCCGCGGCGCTGCACGTCCACGGGAACACCGTGAAGTACCGGATCCGCCGCTTCCAGGAGCTGACAGGGCGGCCCCTGCTCGACCCCGGTGCGGGCGCGGCGGTGTCGCGGACCGCGAACTGGTGGTGGGCCCTGCACCGGTGGCTTGCGCGGTCCGGTGCGTGAACCGCCGCGGCGGCATGTATCTATTGGTGGGGGCGTTCCGCGGGGGGCGCCGGAGAGAACGGAGGAGCCGGTGACCGCACCGAGGATCGGCGCCGTGATGTGGCCCATGCGGTCCTGGCCGGAGGCCGGGGAGCCGTGGCGGCGTGCCGAGGACCTCGGGTTCCGGCATGCGTGGGTGTACGACCACATCGCCTGGCGCGGCACGACGCCCTGGTACGACGCCTACACCACCCTCGCCGCCGCCGCGGCGGTCACCTCCCGCGTCCGGATCGGCACGCTGGTGACCTCGCCGAACTTCCGGCATCCCGTGCCGACCGCGCACGCGATCAAGACGATCGACCACGTGAGCGGCGGGCGGCTGACCGTCGGCGTCGGGGCGGGCGGCACGCGCCGCGCGTCCGACGCCGGGATCCTCGGCGACGACTGGAGCCCGGGCGAGCGCGCCTCCCGCTTCGCCGAGTGGGTGGAACTGCTGGACCGCCTGCTGACCGACCCCGAGACCTCCTTCGCCGGGGAGTACTACACCGCGCGCGAGGTCGTGCAGGAACCCGGCTGCGTCCAGCGCCCCCGCGTGCCGTTCGTCATCGCGGGGAACGGTCCGCGCGGGATGCGGCTCGCCGCCCGGTACGGCACGGGCTGGGTGACGAGCGCCCACGGCGAGGGGGACGAGCCGTACGGCATCGTCCGCTCCCGGCTGGAGGCCCTGCGCGCCGCGTGCGACGCCGAGGGCCGCCGCCTCGACGACCTGGTTCTGCTGACCGGCTTCAACGACGAGCCCTGGCTGGAGTCGACCGGCGCGTTCGCCGACCTGGCCGGCCGCTACGCCGAACTCGGCATCACCGAGATCGCGCTGCACTGGCCCCGCCCCGGCTCGCCGTTCGAGGCGGACATGAAGGTCTTCGAGGCGATCGCCGCCGAGCACGGCGAGGCCCGCTGATGCCGTTCGTCCTGCTCGGGCTCGCGATCGCCTTCGAGGTCACGGCGACGCTGGCGATGCGCGCCTCCGAGGGCTTCACCCGGCTCGGGCCCTCGCTGATCGTGGTGGCCGGGTACCTGGTCTCCTTCGTCTTCATGGCGAGGGCGCTGACGTCGCTGAACGTCGGGCCCGTCTACGCCATCTGGTCCGCGCTCGGCACGATCGGCGCGTTCGCGGGCGGCGTCGTGCTGTTCGACGAGCCGGTCAGACCGCTGACCATCGCCGGCGCCGTCATCATCGTGCTCGGCGTCGTCGTGATGAACCTGGGCGGCGGCGTCCAACAGAGCTGACCCCGGGCCGGCTCAGGCGGAGGCCCCGGCCGGCGCGGAGACGCTCCGCCGCTCCGGCCGGCCGCCGACCAGCTCGGTGGGCGTGCAGCCCGCCAGGGTGCGAAAGTCGCGGTTGAGATGGGCCTGGTCGTAGTAGCCGCTGGTGAACGCGGCCTCGGAGAGTCCGGCGCCGCCTCGGAGCAGCCCGACGGCGCGCTGGAAGCGCAGCACCCGCGCCATCACCTTGGGCGGCAGCCCGGCCTGCTCCCGGAACCGGTGGGTGAGGTGCTTGCGGCTCCAGCCGACGTCGGCGGCGAGGTCGGCGACCGGCAGGGAGGGGTCCCCGTCCAGCAGCCGCCACGCCCGGGCCACCTCCCGGTCGGGGACCGGTCCGGCGTCGAGGCGGCGCAGCAGGAAGGCGTCCAGGACGGCGAACCGCGCGCCCCAGGTCCGCGCGTCGGCGAGCCGCTCGACCAGCGTCCGCGCCTCCCGGCCCAGCAGGTCGGGCAGGTCGGCGGCGGCGTTGGTGAGCCGCGCCATCGGGACGCCGAGCAGGGTGTAGGCGCCGAGCGGGGTCACGTCGAGCTGGATGCCGCGCTGCCCGCCGGGGCTGAGGTACATGCCGTGGCCGTCGTGCATCCCCGCGACGAACGACCCGTACGCGCGGTCGCGCACTCCCGGGTCGGGGACCTCAAGGTGGAGCGGCGGGCCCAGGTTGAGGATCACCACGGTGGTGCGGGTGGGCAGGGTCCGCATCCGGGACGGCACGGACTCCGTCTCCCAGTAGCCGTCGTAGGAGCGCAGGAACGGGCGCAGCGCCGGGTGGGGGCGGCCCCGCGCCAGGCACCAGCCGCCCCGGTCGCTGAACTCGACCGGCCTCTCGCTCATGAGGCCAGTCCTATCACGCGGGGGCGACAGGGCGGGCTACTCGTACATCTGCCCGCAGACCGCGATGCGGGCCAGATCGCTCCAGCTCATCGTGGTGAGCGCGCGGACGTAGGAGCGCGCCGGCGGCTCGCCGGGGCCGGCCGGCAGCGGCACGCGGGCGCCGTCGGCCGCGTCCCACCCGCCGAGGCTGCCCGCCACGGCGCACTCGAGGTAGGTCGCCGGGTCGAAGTTGTACCAGCGGGCCGGGGTGGCGCGGGCCCCGGAGCCCGGAGGCCGGGGGGCCTCCACGCCGAACCGGGCCCGCGGGCCCGGGGGAGCGGCCAGGAAGTCCTCCAGATCGGCGATCTGGGAGAGCAGGACGCGCTCCCAGTCGGCGTACCCCTCCGGCTCGTCTCCGGGCAGCGACAGGTCCTTGCCGCTCCAGGCGGGGTCGAAGGCGGCGGGCGGTGTGGCGGCGGCCCCCGCGAACATCGCCGCCACGTCGTCGGGCTCCAGCCGCGCCTGGTCGGCCAGCACGGCGCCGACCTTCCACAGCGAGCGCAGGAACGCCGACAGCGACCACGAGGCCGCCCTCGCCTCCTGCCCGAGATGGAGGAACACCAGGTACAGGTCGCGGTTGGTGCGCACGGCGGGGCCGGGCGGGCCGTCCACCCAGTACATCTGCCGGTGCCGGACGCCGCTCTCCAGGACCATGGCCTGGGCCAGCGCGGAGATGCGGGAGTCGTGCGCCGCGACGCGGAAGACGTTGCCGAGGTCGTCCTGCCGCATGACGTCCCAGGTGTGCATCCGGGTCCTCCAGGGTCGGTGCGGTGATCCACGCCCCCCGTCCGGAAAGTGTGCCACGTCGGGCGGGGGCCCGGTGGCCGACCGCCGGGCCGCCGCCCGGGGTGCTCAGCCCTTCGAGCGGTGGATCACCTGGAGCTCGGTGAACCCGTACAGGCCCCACGGACCGTTCTCCACGCCGACGCCGCTCCACTTGAAGCCGCCGAACGGCTGGTGGGGGGCGAGGGCCAGGTGGGTGTTGACCCACACGGTGCCGCACTCCAGCCGCCCGGCGACCTCGGCGGCCCGGTCGGCGTCGGTTCCCCACACCGAGCCGGACAGCCCGAAGTGGGTGCCGTTGGCGCGCGCGACGGCGTCCTCCAGGTCGGTGTACTTGATGACTGGAAGTGCGGGGCCGAACTGCTCCTCGTCCACGATCCGGGTGCCGTCGGAGACGTCGGCGAGGATCGTCGGCTCGAAGAAGTAGCCGGGCCCGTCGATCGGCCCGCCGCCCGCCGCCGCGCGGGCGCCGCCCGCGAGCGCGTCGGCGACGAGTTCGCCGACCCGCTCGTACTGCGGCCGGTTGTTGATCGGCCCGTACTGGACGCCCTCGTCCATCCCGTTGCCGACCCGTGCGGCCTTCGCCCGCTCGGCGAGCGCGTCCACCACGTCCCCGTAGAGCGCCTCCGGGACGTACACGCGCTTGATCGCCGAGCAGACCTGGCCGTTGTTCTGGAACGCGGCACCGAACAGCCGGTCGGCGACCGCGGCCGGGTCGGCGTCGTCGAGCAGGATCGCCGGGTCGTTGCCGCCGAGCTCCAGCGTGACGCGCTTCAGGTCGGGAGCCGCCGCGGCCGCGACGCGCTTGCCGGTCGCGACGCTGCCGGTAAAGCTGATCTTGCGGGGCACCTCGTGGCCGGTCATCCAGGCGCCGAGCTCGTCGCCGCCGGTGACGACGTTCAGCACGCCGGGCGGCAGGACGTCGCGCAGCACCTCGCCGAGCTTCAGGCTGGACAGCGGGGTGAAGGGGGACGGCTTGAGGACCACCGTGTTGCCCGCGAGCAGCGCCGGGGCGAGCTTCCAGACGGCCAGGAGCAGCGGGTAGTTCCACGGCGTGATCGCGGCGACCACGCCCATCGGGCGGCGCACGACCTCCACCCGCGCGCGGGCGTCGTCCTGGATGACCTCGCGGGGCATCTCCAGGTCGGCGAAGTACTTCAGCCACACGCCCGCGCCGACGACCTCCATGGTCGCGTCGGCCAGGGGCTTGCCCTGCTCCAGCGTGAGGATCCGGCCGATCTCCTCGGACCTGGCGAACATGACCTCGGCCGCGGCGAGCAGCGCCTTGCGGCGCGCGGCCTCGTCGCGGCGCCACCCGGCGTAGGCGGCCTGCGCCGAGGCCATCGCCGCGTCGAGCTGCTCCCGGGACGCGTCGGGCGCCTGCTCGGCCACCTCGCCGGTCGCCGGATCGATCACGCCGAAGGCGCCGGGCGCCGTCACGGCCCGGCCGTCGATGGTCATCGAGAAGTTCTCCGACACCTTGGTCCTCCGCTCACGGGTTTACCGAACGGGATTCAGTATTCACCCTCGCCGCCTTCCTGACGAGAGCCGCCGGGACGGGCGGCCCGGGCCGGGGGCGGCGACATGACCGGTTCCGGCGACATCCCGGCGAGCGCGGAAGTCCGGAGGGAGGATCCCTCCATGCGACCACGTTGCTCAGCGGTGTTGGCCCTCACCCTCGCGCTCCTCGGATCGGGCGGGGCGACGGCGTCCGCGGCACCCCAGGCGCCTCCCGCCCGGCCGGCCGGGCCCCGGCTGACCGACTCCCGGCCTTGCGCCGGGCAGCCCGGCTTCACCTGCTCGTTCCTGACCGTGCCCCTCGACCACCGCGACCCGGGGGGAGGCCGGACCCTGAGGCTCCAGGTCGCGGCGGCGGACGAGGCGCGCGCGCCCAAAGGCGTCCTGATGTTCCTGACCGGCGGTCCGGGGCAGCCCGGCGTCCCCTTCATCACCGGCATCTCCAAGCGCCTGCCGGAGCTGGCGAGGAACTACCGGTTCGTCATGGTCGACCAGCGCGGCACCGGGGAGTTCGGCGCCATCGACTGCCCGCGGCTCCAGGCGCAGGTGGGCGGCAGCGACATCGAGCCGCCCACGCCCGGGGCGGTGAGGGAGTGCGCCGGCGTCCTCGGCGACCGGCGGCACTACTTCACCACCGAGCAGACGGTCGGCGATCTCGACCTTCTGCGCCGCGCGCTCGGCGTGCGGAGCTGGACCATGGACGGCGTGTCCTACGGGACCATGACCGGCGCCGCCTACGCCGCGTCCCATCCGGCCGGCGTCAGGAAGCTCGTCCTCGACTCGGTTCTGCCGTTCGTCGACCCGCAGGGCGACGACATGCTCTACCTCACCGGGCTGCGGGCCACCGCGCGCGTCCTGCGCGACGCATGCGCCGCCGCGCCCGCCTGCGGCTTCGACCCGGCCCGCGACCTGGCCTGGCTCGCACGGCACCGCAGGGACGCCGTGCTGATCTGGGACATGCTGGTGACCTACGAGTTCCTCGACCCCACCTACCGGGACGCCGGCGCCGTCGGCGGGCTGGGGGACGTCGTCTCGGCGATCCACGACGCCCGCCACGGCGACGCCGCGCACCTGGACCGCCTGCTCCGGGCGCTCGACTCCGGCGGCGGGGACCCGGCGGAGTACAGCTCGGGCCTGCACATCGCGACGATCTGCGGCGACGGCCGGTTCCCGTGGGGGACGTCCGAGACGCCGCCGGGCGTGCGGAAGGCCGCGCTGGAGCGGGTGCGCGGGCACCTGTCGGCCCGGGCGACCTGGCCGTTCACCGCGGACACGGCGGTCGGTGGCGGGTTCGTCCAGGAGTGCCTTCACTGGCCGTGGGCGCGGCACACGGCCGAACCGCGCCGCGCCGGGCAGTCGGTTCCGGTCCTGCTGGTGAACGGCGACCGCGACCTGTCCACGCCGCTGGAGTGGGCGCGCGAAGAACTGCGCTATGCCCCGCGCGGCGAACTCGTCGTGGTGAAGGGCGCCTCCCACTCCGTCCAGAACCGCGAGCGCGGGACCCAGGGCCGCGAGGCGGTCTACAGATTCCTGAACGGCTGATCCCGGACGGCGAAAGGACGCCCCCGCGATTCCGCGGGGGCGCCCTTTCGCCCGAATGTCAGGCGGCGAAGATGCGGTCCATGAGGTCGCGGTAGCCGCGCAGCGCCAGCCGGAGGCGCTCGGTGTCGGCGGCCTCGCCGCCGTCCAGCGCCTCGGTGAGCGAGCGCCGGTGCGCGGCCAGCGCGCGCCCGAGGGCGTCGACGGCCTCGGAGGCCAGGCCGTCCGCCTTGCGCACCGACTCGCCGGGGTCGTCGACGAAGGCGGCCTGGACCTCGTGCCACCGCTCCCGGAACCGCTCGGCCTCGGCCGGGGCGATCAGCTTCTCCTGAACGCCGCCCGACGCGGTGCCCGGGGCGCCGGGGGCCGCGCCCTGCCGCTGGGGAGCCGCGTGCTTGGGCTCCCCGTTCTGGACGGGGGTCCCGATCGGGTCGGTGTCCCGGCTGGACGCCTTGACCTGGTTGGCCTCCTGGCTCGGGGTCTTGATCGCGCCCGCGTCCCTGACGGGAGTCCTGGCGCGGTCCGCGCCGCGGTGGGCCGGAACCGGGTCCGGCACCGTGTCCGGCACGGTCTCCGGCGCCTGCCCGCCGGTTGCGGCCGGGGCGGGCCCGGCGACGTGCCGGTCGTCGGTCGTTCCGGGTTCCGCCGTTCCCGCGGCGGGGGCGCGCTCGCCGGTGAGCGGCCCGGCGGCCGCGGGCGTTCCGGTCTCGGGTCGCCTGTGCTCCATCGGGTCAGCTCCTCATGGTTCGGTCGTCGCCGCGGTGCCCGGCGGCCGGGCCGGCGGGGGCGGCGGGGGCGGCGGCGTGCTTGCCTGCGTGTTCGTCGGTGCGCTCCGCGGTGTGCTGCTCGGCGTGCGGAGCGTGCTTCGCCGGGTTCCTCGTGGTGTGCTCTTCGCCCTTGCCGTGGTGGCCCTCGCCGTGCGGGGCGAGCAGTTCCTCGAACAGGGCGCGGTAGTGGACCATCGCCTGGCGCAGGTCCTCGGTGGAGGCCTCCTTGGTCGCGGCCTTCCCGCTGATGGTGTGGGCCCGCCGGTAGTGGTCCAGCGTGCGGCCGTGCTCGACCGACAGGTGGGCCACCTTCTCCTCGAAGCCGTGCGTGGGGTAGCCGCGTTCGCCCATCACCACCGTGACGAGCTGGTCGGCCTGCTCGACCGCCGCCTCGGGGGCGTCGACGAAGCGTTCCTGGACGCGGACCCACTGCTCGCGGTACTCCTCGCGGCGCCGGGGATCGAGGTCGCGCAGCTCCAGCTCCTGGTGGCGCTGCTCGCGGGAGCGCAGCTCCCGCTCGGCGGCCGCGCGGCCGCCCTCGCGCTCCAGGACCCGGTCGTACTCGGGACCGAACCGCCGCCTGAGCCGCGCCGTGCGGGACCGGGTCGTGGCGAGGTACCCGGCCGCGGCGAGAACGGCGACGACCACCAGGGCGACGACGACCCAAATCGCGGTCGACATTGTTTCCTCCAACGTGCTGTCGGATCGAATGAGACGGCGATGCCCAGCCAAAGGCGTTCAAAACGAACCACCATAAAACGGTACGGATTTCCTGCGGCGTCACCGGCGCGCGTGTTCTGATTGGGGCGCTACCGGAACCCCGCGCCCCGCGGCGGGCGCGTTCGAATGGATGTGATGCGCGGTGCGCCACGCGTTCGGCTTCGTCCTCGGCGTCCTGCTCACCCCCGCGCTGGTCTACGGGGCGGCCTGGGGGTACGTCCAGGCCGGGCAGTCCTTCGACGGCACCGGGCAGGAGATCACCGACCGGACGCGCATCTACGGCGCGTTCGCCCTGCTCGCCGCCGTGGGCCTGGTGACGGGCGTCGTCATCGTCGCGCGGTGGGCCTCGCCGCTGGTATCGCTGGTGCCGGCGCTGGCGCTGCTCGGCGCGTCCGCCTACTTCCTGGTCGACCCCGGCCGCGCCCTCGACCTGCCCGGAAGGGTGCCGCCCGCCGGCGACATGGACTTCGGCCTGCGCATGCTGCTCGGGTCCGGCGTGTACGGGATGATGGGGCTCGCGCTGCTGATGCCCGCCTGGGCGCCGCGGCGCTGGGGTTCGGACCGGCGGGACGATCCCGCCGACGCGGACTTCTACTCCGCCGTGGGACGCTGACGGGCCGGGCCTCCGCGCGAGGCCCGGCCCGCGTCACCGCGTCCGTCCGAAGCAGGCGGGGACGATCAGCCCTGCTTCGCGTTGCTGACGAAACGCGTGGTGTAGGTCTCGGCCAGGTCGATCTGGCCCTTCTTCTCCGCGACCTCGGGGGAGAACTGCGCCAGCACCTTCAGGACGTTCTCGGCGGCGTCGGGCTTCATCACCCCGTCCCCGTTGAACATGCTGATCGAGTCGCCGATCGCCTTCTCGTACAGCGCCGGGTCTCCGCCCGCGTAGTCCTTCGGCATCTTCGCCGCGATCTCCGCGGGCTTGTGCTGCTTGATCCAGCCGAGCGTCTTGACGAAGGCGTTGGCGAGCTTCTGCACGGTCTCGCCGTGCGACTTCACGTAAGCGCAGTCCATGTAGAGCGAGCTGGACGGGTACAGGCCGCCGAGCGCCCGGCGGGTGCCCTCCTCGGTGCGCATCTCGACCATGACCTTGGCCTTGCCGGTGCTGACGAGCTTGGCGATGGTCGGGTCGGTCGTCATGCCGGCGTCGATGCCGCCGTTCTCCATCGTGGAGATGAACGTCTGGCCCGCGCCCGCCTTCACCGTCGTGTAGTCGGAGGTCTTGACGCCGTTGCGCACGGCCAGCGCGCGGGTGATGAAGTCGGTGGACGAGCCCGGGCTGGTCACGCCGAGTTTCCTGCCCTTGAACCCGGCCGGGGAGGTCAGGGAGCCCGCCTTGGACGCCGAGACCATCTCCGCCTCGCCGGGCACGTCCGCCATCTGCACGACGCTCTGCACGCACTTGCCCTTGGTCTGGAGGTGGATGGCGTGGTCGTAGAAGCCGACGACGCCCTGGACGTCCCCGGAGATGAGCACGTTCTCGGCCTGCGCCCCGGCGGGCTCGGTGAGCAGCTGGACGTCCAGGCCCTGCTCCTTGAAGTAGCCGAGCTGCTCGGTCAGCTTGGCGGGCAGGTAGATGACCTTGTCGATGCCGCCGATCATGATTTTGACGGTGCCGCCGGAGCCGCCGTCCGCGCCGGACCCGGCGCGGGAGTCGCGGCAGGCGGACAGGGACGACAGGGCGGTGAGGGCGGCGAGCGCGGCGGCGCCGGCCCGGACGGAGGTGGTGGGCATGGCGGTTCTCCTGGTCGTGCGATGGGGGTGGGAAGGCCCGGTGGCGGGGCCGGGCGGGGTCAGATCTGGACGTCGTGCCCGGACGCGGCGGGGCGCCAGCGCAGGAGCCGGCCCTCCAGCAGCGTGAGCAGGTACTCGGCGAGCAGCGCCAGCACCGTGATGATGATCATTCCGGCGTAGATCCCGGCGGCGTCGAAGGTGCCCTGGGAGTGGTTGATGAGCAGGCCGAGACCCCTGTCGGCGCCGGTGTACTCGCCGACGACCGCGCCGATGATGGCGAACCCGAACGCCGAGTGCAGCGAGGCGAGGATCCACGAGGTGGCGCTCGGCACCACGATCGTCCACAGCACCTGCGTCCGCCCCGCGCCGAGGATCCGCGCGTTGTTGACGAGGTTCCGGTCGACCTCGCGGGCGCCCTGGAAGGCGTTGAAGAAGACCGCGAAGAACACCAGCACGAACGCCGTGGCGATCTTGGACTGCATGCCGAGCCCGAACCAGATGATGAACAGCGAGGCCAGGATGATGCGCGGGATCGCGTTGACGGCCTTGATGAACGGGGCGCACACGTCCGACAGGAACCGGCTCCGGCCGAGCACGATGCCGAGCACGACGCCGCCCGCGGCGCCGAGAGCGAAGCCCGCGACCGCCTCCTGGAGCGTGACCGAGATCTGCTCCCAGATCGACCCCTGCGAGGTGCCCTCGGTGAACCAGTCGACGAGCCGCTCCCAGATCTTCGACGGCATCGAGTAGTAGAACGGGTCGATCCAGTTGCGCGCGGCCAGCTCCCACGACCCGAGCCAGACCGCCACGAGCGCGACCCGGACGGCGGTGATGCCGAGGGTGCGGCGCAGCCCGGCCGTGCGCAGCCGCGCGACCGCGGCCCGGTCGCCGTGGTCGCCCCGGTCGTCCGGCGCGGCGTCCGGAGCGGGCGCGGGCCGGTCGATGGTCTCCGCGGCCGGGGCGGTCCCCGCCTCGCGCGTCCTCGTCTCACGCCGCATGGCCGGCTCCTCGCTCGCGGGTGATCTGGACCTCTTCGCGCAGCGAGTCCCACACCTCGCGGTAGATGTCGAGGAAACCGCCGGTGAGCCGGACCTCCTCGGCGTCGCGCGGCCGCTCCAGCGGCACCTCGAACACGCCCTTGATCGTCGCGGGCCCCGCGGTCATGACCACGACCCGGTCGGACAGCACGAGCGCCTCCTCGAGGTCGTGGGTGACGAACACGACGGCGGCGCCGGACCCCGACCACAGGCGCAGCAGCTCGTCCTGCATGAGGCCGCGGGTCTGCACGTCCAGGGCGGAGAAGGGCTCGTCCATGAGCAGCACGGACGGCTCGTTGACGAGGGTCTGCGCAAGCGCGACGCGCTTGCGCATCCCGCCCGACAGCTGGTGGGGGTAGTAGCCCTCGAATCCGGAGAGGCCGACCCGATCGACCCAGTCCCGGGCGCGGTCGCGCGCCTCGCGCTTGGAGGCGCCCCGGTAGCGGGGGCCCGCCGCGACGTTGTCAAGGACGGACCGCCACGGCAGGACGGCGTCGTTCTGGAACATGTAGCCGACCCCGTCGGGGATCCCGTCCACGGGCCGGCCGTGGACCAGGACCCGGCCGGCGGACGCCGGCTCCAGTCCGGAGACCAGGGACAGGGTGGTCGACTTGCCGCAGCCGGTCGGGCCGACCACGGCGACGAACTCGCCCGGCCCCACGGCCATGTGCAGGTCCCTGACCGCGGTGTGGACGCCGCCCGCCGACCGGAAGCGCTTGGTGGCGCCGTGCAGTTCGATCACGGGCCCGGCCGGTCGTCCGGCGCCGTCTCGCTTGGATGATGCTGATGTGGACACGGCGGCACCGTACGGATGTGGCGCGCGTCACCGGAACCCTTGCCCGCGATGTGCTCGCAAGCCGCGAATCCCCACGTTAAGCGCGATACCCGGGGTTCTGCGCGTTCTGCTCGCTCGGGGGCTGGGCGGCCGGGCCGGCATGGTCTACGGTGCACGTCATGTCCGTCCGGCCCCGCATCACCTTCGCCCGCCAGGTGCTGATCCTGCAGGTGGGAGTGGTCGTGGTGGTGGCGGTCCTCGGGTACGGGCTGGTCGCCTGGATGCTCGACGGCCGGCTCCGCGACCAGTACGGCCAGCGGGCCCTCACGGTGGCAGCTCCACGACGGTGCCGGGCGCGACCGTGAGCGCCGCCTCCCGGCCGCCGAACGCG
>NZ_JBFARL010000227.1:0-11906 GCF_040674655.1 Actinomadura sp. NPDC049753
CCTTGCCCTGGGTGAAGACGGAGAAGCCGTCACCGCCGCCCAGGAGGAAGTTGTTCGCCGCGACCTTGTAGACGGCGGCGGGGTCGACCGGGGTCTATGGCCGGTCCGTGACCGGGGTTCTGCGGGCCGGGGTTCTTCTCAGGGGTCCCGGGTACCGCATGGGATGCGCGGCATCAGGCGCAGGAGATGCCGATGCACACGGTGTTCAGCAGCGTGAGCAGACCGACGCAGGCGCAGGTGCCGCCGAGCTGGATGCCGTCGATCTCCACGGGGTCGGTCTCGGGCAGCTCCTGCAGAGCGGCCACGAGGTCACCGTCGAACGTGTTCATGCGATTCACCTCCTTTCGTTGTCGAGGGCCAAGGTCCGCCCCGCCGTGAGGCAGAAGCGGACCACCGCTTGGCGGAGGACCGGGGACCACGCCTGGACGACCCCGTTGTGGTCGTCGGCGGTCTCCAGGTAGTCGAAGTCGACTCCTTCGGTCCTGCCGAGTTCGAGGAGGCGCCGGCGCAGCGCCCTGGACTGCTCGACCGGGACGGCCTCGTCCCGGGCGCCGTGCGCCACCAGCAGCGGCGCCGTCAGCGCCTCGCACGCCCGCAGGACGTCGCGCCGGGCGTCCTTGCCGTCGCGGACATCGGAGAGGCCGAGACGCGACACGCGGTCTCTGACCATCCCGGTGGTGGTGCGGTGGAGGCCGGAGGCCGAGGTGAACGGCGCGAGCGCGACGCACCCCGACCACAGGTCCGGGGCGCGGCAGGCCGCGAGAAGCGCCAGGAACCCGCCGTAGCTGGCGCCGAGCACGACGGGGCGCGGCAGCGCGGTGCCGCGGCCGTGCGCGATCGCGTGCCCGAGGTGGACGACGTCGTCCAGGTCGGGGCCGCCCCAGTCGCCGATGACGGGACGCAGGTGCTCGTCGCCGTATCCGGTGCTGCCCCGGTAGTTGGGGGCGACGACGGAGGCGCCCGCGGCGGCCAGGTACTGGAAGAGCGGCTCGAACTCGTACCGCCACGCCGACAGCGGGCCGCCGTGCAGGGCCAGCACCAGCCGGGGCCGGTCGCGCCAGCCGGGGCCGCCGTAGACGATCGCCTCGACGGGCCCCGCCGGGCCGGACAGCTCGACGAGCTCGGCGTGCCGCCAGGCCGCCGCGCCGTCGGAGGGGTGCGCGGCCATGTCCCAGCCGGAGCGCTCGGGACTCCGCACCGTCGCGAGGGTCGGCGGCTGGTGGGGAGCCGAGAAGCGGATGTGGATCCGGCCGTCCCCGGCCCAGTGGGCGGGCGGCCAGAGCATGCCGGGCGGGCCGGGGACCGGGGTGATCCGGTCGCTCCCGGGGGCGTACACCGCCAGGCGTGCGGTCGCGCCGGCGACCTCCCGGACGAGCAGCCGCTCGCCGGAGGCGTCGAAGGCCAGGGGTGTCCGGTGGGCGGCCGACCGGTTGAGGGTCTCGGGGAACCGGACGGGGCCGCCGCCGGGCAGGCGCAGCCCGATCTGCGGCGCGCCCCGCTGCTGCGCGCCCGGCATGGTGGTGGTCACCGCGAGGACGCCCGAGCGCGGGCTGTAGGCCGCGATCCGGTCGCCGGTGGTGTCGGAGACCGACCAGAAGGGCCGCCAGCCGCGTTCGCGCAGGTCGACCAGGATGCCCTCGGTGCGGTGCCCGGCGCCGTCGCGGTCGAGGGCGAGGAGGCGGCCCTCGTCGGCCCAGACGCCCCCCGACAGCACGCCGGGGATCCGCAGCACCGGCTCCAGGACGGGGGACGTGGGCGAGACCCGCCAGATCCGCGAGTGCCGCTCGTTCTCGACGACCACGAGCACCGCGACCTGCGCCTGCCCCGGGGCGGCCAGCAGGAACCCGGCGAGCATCCGCGGCACCGGCCACGACCGGGTGATCCGGAGCCCGGCGGGGGTCGGCTCGGCGGCGGCGAGGGTTCCGTGGCCCGCTGGCTCCCCGTGCTCGCCGACCGCGGGCCGCACGACCAGGACGCGGCCGTCGTTCAGCGGCAGGGCCCCGCTGCCGCGATCGATGATCCGTTCCTCGGGCCGGCCGGGAAGGGCGGCGTCGTCGAGCGTCCGCAGGGACGGCCGCGGCCAGGTCAGGTCCCAGCGCTCCAGGACGACGCTGTCCTGCGCGGACCGCAGGCAGGTGGCCCAGCGGCCGTCGGCGGAGAAGGCGAAGCCGAACCGGCTCGGCACGGGCGGAAGATCCGGGAGGGTCTCGGTCATGACACCCGCCCGGCGATCGACGGTTCGGCGCCCTCGGCGGGGTGCGCGGCGGCGTCGTCGGCCGTCCACAGCCGCGACGTCCCGTGCTGGAGGCGCACCAGGAAGCCGAGGATGCCGCCCAGGCCGTCTCCCCAGGAGGTCGAGACGCCGCCCTGCTCGTCGGGGAACACCACCCGTCCGCCGCGGTGCGCCCGGTTGGCCAGGATGACCTGGGCCAGCCGCCACGCGTCGTCCCGGTACCGCTCGGCGCCGGTGAGCGCGGCCATGTCGAGCAGGAAGTCGCCGTTGCCGGCCAGGCCGTGGCACTGCCCGAGGATCGCGCGCCAGCGGTTGTCCATGACCGCGCGGGCGGACATCTCGGCGGCCCGCAGGAAGCGCCGGTCGCCGGTGGCCCGGCCGAGGCGGCCGAGGAAGCCGCCGATTCCGGCCGAGCCGTGGCACCAGTACGGCGCGGTGGCGATGTCCCCTGAGCTGGCCGCCCACATCGCCGACCGCCCAGTGTCGATCATGGTGTCGAGCAGCGTCTCTCCGACCCGGGCGGCGAGCGCCCGGTGGGCGTCGCCGCCGACCGACCCGGCGCAGGCGAGCAAGAAGCATCCGACGCCCGAGACGCCGTGCGCGAACCCGTAGTAGCGCCGGCCGGCGAGCTTGGACTCGATCTCGGCGGGCGTGCTCCAGTCGACCCCGCCCTCCCGTTCCTGGACGGTCTCGGCGAGGGCGTCGGCGGCGGCGCGGGCGCGTTCGGCGAACCGCGGCCGCCCGGTGCGGGACCACAGGTGCAGGGCCGCGAACCCGAGGCCCGCCGTCCCGTGCGTCACGTCCGGGCTGGGGGCCGCCTCCGGAAGCCGGTCGGCGACGGCTAGCGCGCCCTCGACGAGATCGGCGTCGGCCAGGGCGAGGCCGGCGTCCAGCACCGCCCACGCGGCGCCCGCCGTGCCGAAGTACAGCCCGGGAGGACGGCCGCCGTCCTTGTCCAGCCGCCGCAGGATCCAGTGGCCGGCGTCGGCGATGGCCTCCGCCAGGCGCGGTTCCGCCTCGACCTCGTAGCACCGGGTCAGGGCGCCCAGGGTCCCCGCGGCCCCGTGCTGGAGGCAGCAGGGGTCGGGGGCGCCGTGGACGCACGAGGCGGGCCAGAGCGTCTCGGCCGACTCCGGGTCCATGGTGGCGATCAGCTGGTCGACGATCCCGGCGACGGACAGCCGGCCCTGCTGCCGCAGCGACGGGAGGGCGGCGGTCCGCGATGCGCCGCCGTCCGGCTCCGCCGGGACGTGCTGCGTCCCGCGGCGCCCCGCCGCGTGATCCGGGCGCATCCGCGCCAGCGCCTCCCGTGCCCGGTGCGGGGTCCAGCGACGGCCGGGCTCGTCGGCCATCAGGCCGAGCAGGAGCGGGGCCAGCGAGCCGGGCAGGTCGAGGTCCAGGGTGCGGGCGTCCAGCCATTCCGCCAGGCGCTCGCTCAGGGGCCTGGTCGCGGGGCTCTCGTCGAGGAAGTAGGGCGGCCCGCCGGTGAGGACGTGGCAGAGCGTCGCGCCGAGGGCGAAGTAGTCCGCCGCCGGGTCAGGCGCGGCGCCGGACATCTGCTCCGGCGCGCTGTAGCCGGGGGTGCCCACCCGCATCCCCTCCCGCTCGCCGTCGTCGGCGGTGAGGGCCAGCTCCAGGTCGATCATCACCGGGGTGCCGTCCGGGCGCACCATGATGTTGCTCGGGTTGAAGTCGCGCACGATGAGCCCGGCCTCGTGCGCCTTCGCCATCAGATCGGCCAGGCGCCCGCACATCTCCAGGACGGGGGGCACGTGCGGGCCCCACCCGGCGTCGCCGATCACGTCCGCGATCCACTGCCGCAGGGAGGTGCCCGGGATCATCTCCTCCGCCAGGAAGAGGTGGCCCGCCTGGGCGAAGAGCGCCACCGGGCGCGGGGCGATGCCGAGGGCGTCGACCGCCTCCAGCACGCGGGCCTCCGTCCGCAGCCGGTCACGGGTGTCGCGCCCCTTGGCGTCGACGTCCACGTGCGGGCGGCCCTCCTTGATGACGATCGCCTCGCCGGTCTCGGTGTCCGTCGCCCGGTACACGCCGCCCTTGTTGGTGTGGCGGATCGCCTCGTGTACGGTGAACCGCGACCCGATCCGGACGCCTTTTCCGTTCCCGGCGCCATTATCGGTGACGCTCTTCCGGGTGCTTTCGGTACTGTCGGCCGCGTCTGTGTCGTTTTGCTTTTCCGTCGGCGGGACGTCCTGGGGAAAGGGGCAGGCGGCCCAGGAGGGCGGCGTGTACGTCGCACCGCGGCGGTCTTCCACGGGTTTGCCGTCTGGGTCGAGAATCATCCACGCGTAGAATCCGTCGTTGGTGATCCGGCGCACCTCGACGAACGCTCCATAGCGGTAATGTACGAGGCTGCCCGGCCCGTAGGGGCGGTCGGACAGAATGCGCGGACCGGGCAGGCCCGCGGTCGCCACGTGCAGTTCCGCCGCGAGGCGGACGGCCTCGTCGTCGTCGACCGGGTAGACGGTGATGAACTTCCCGGAATGGCCGCGCGAGGTGTTGCGCGCGTTCATGGCCGCGACGTGGTCGCGGGTGGCGGCGAACTTGAACATGGAACGGCCCGCCAGCAGCACGGGCAGCGAGCGGGCCAGCACGTCCTGGGCCGAGGCCGGCGTCGCGGAGACGTGCAGCTTCCACCCCTGCTGGGGACACTCGCCGTTCTCGGGGCGGACGTGGGCCCACATCCCGCTGCGCAGCGACTTCCAGCGGAGCGGGCCGGCCGCCGCGCCGAGCGCCCGGTCGAGAACGTCGAGCAGGCGGGTGTCGTCGCTCTCCGCGGCGGCCGCCCCGGACAAGACACTGAAATGGAAGTCCGCCATCCCCGCTCGCCCTCTCCCTTTTCCGCCCGGACCGCCTGGACCGCCCGGGCGGAGATTCTGATCGTTCTGTCTTTTGGGGTCAAAAGTCAAAGAATGATCGGATGTTGCTTTCGTTGAGCAAGGACACGGTAACCACGAATCCCCCGGAAACGCCAGTCAGTCTCTTTAGTCCGACCTCTTCGCGGCCGGTAGAAAAGTCTTACCTGGCGGGGGATGTACGCGACGTCCCTGTGCGGAGAGTGACAATGATCGGCGCTCGTCACCGCGCAATATGGGGAAATGTCGAGTTTGCCGTCACTGAAAAACATGATCGCTTTGCCCATTGAGTCAGGGCGCGGTTTCGCTCGCGTCATGTCCGATGGCTGCCACCTCGCCCGGTGGCGACCCGTCGCCCGGGTGTGCTAACGCCGCGTCGCGTACGAAAGGGCGGGCGCCCTTCCCGCGCGGCCCGCACTTCTCAGGCCCCGTGCTCCTCAGGCCCCGCGCTTCTCAGGCCCTGTCCAGGCCCGGTGCCTCTCAGGCGCCGGCGGCGGCCGCGTCGACGGCGTCGGGGGACAGGATGCGATCCAGGACCATGGCGGCGCAGCCGGTCAGGCCCGCGCTCTCTCCCAGCCGGCTCGGTTCGATGCGCAGGTCGCGGGTCGCCAGCGCCGTGGCGCGCTGGTAGACGATCTCGCGCACACCCGCGATCAGGGGCTCGTCCGCGCCCGCGAGATCGCCGCCCAGGACGACGACCGCGGGGTTGAGGAGGTTGACGGCGGTGGCGACGACCTCGCCGATGCGGCGGCCGGCGTCGCGGAGCAGGGCGACGGTCGCCGGGTCGCCGGAGCGGGCGAGCGCCGCCAGGGCGGGCAGGTCCTCGGCGGTGGAGCGGGCCAGCAGGGCGGTGCCGCCGGCGACGGCCTCGACGCAGTTCACGTTGCCGCAGCGGCAGGGGGCCTCGCCGGGGACGGGCACGGGGATGTGGCCGATCTCCCCGGCCGCGCCGAGGGCGCCGCGCTGGATGCGGCCGCCCGCGATGATGCCCGCGCCGATCCCGGTCGAGACCTTCACGAACAGGAGGTCGCCGACGCCGGGGTGGGCCTGGTGCTCGCCGAGGGCGGCGGCGTTGACCTCGTTGTCGAGGTAGGCGGGGACGCCGAAGCGCTCGGAGATGGGGGTGCCGATCTCCACCGCGTCCCAGCTCCCGGCCACGTGCTCGACGGCGTCGGGGACGCCGAGCCCGACGCCGCGGATGCTCGACGCGTCGGCGCCGGACTCGGCGAGGAGGGCCTCCCACTGCTCGAACAGGCGCGGGAGCGTCCGGCCCGGGCTCACCTCGGCCGGGGGCCCGTCGGCGCGGGCGAGGGTCGTGCCGGCGAGGTCGCAGACGGCGAGCTGGCCCCGGGACTGGCCGAGGTTGGCGAGCAGGACGGCGCCGCCCGCCGCGTTGAACTCCAGCCGGGCCGGGGGGCGCCCGCCCGTGGAGGGCCCGTCGGCGCGCTCGACCACCAGGCCGCGCCGGATCAGGGCCGCGACGCGGGAGGCCACGGCGGGCCGGGAGAGCCCGGTGATGCGGCCGAGCTCGGCGCGGGTGGCCACGCCGTCCTCGCGGATCAGGCGCAGCATGTCGCCGCCGGTGGCCGGGCGGGTGACGGGGCGGGGCATCCGGCCAGTCAAGCACCCGGGGCTTTCGTGCGTCCAGTTCGACGAACATCCGAACTTTTGTCATCCAAAGTTCATAAGTACGGTTGAAGAGGTGACCGATGTCTCGCTAGTTTGGTGATCTAGCGATCCCCCTGGTCTTGGAGCATCTGATGGCTGTGCATCCCGTGCTGGCGGAAGTGACCCGGCGCGTCGTCGAGCGGAGCGCCGGACCCCGCGGCGCGTACCTGAAGCGGATCGGCGAGGCCCGTTCGCAGGGCCCGGTGCGCAGCGGGATGGGGTGCGCGAACCTCGCGCACGGCTTCGCCGCCTGCGGCGTCCAGGACAAGCTGTGGCTGCGCGGCGACGTCACGCCGAACATCGCGATCGTGTCGGCGTACAACGACATGCTGTCCGCGCACCAGCCGCTCCAGGACTACCCCGGCATCCTGAAGTCCGCGATCCGCGCGGGGGGCGGCACGGCCCAGTTCGCCGGGGGCGTCCCCGCCATGTGCGACGGCATCACCCAGGGCCGGGCCGGCATGGAGCTGTCGCTGTTCAGCCGGGACGTGGTGGCGATGGCGACGGCCGTGGCGCTGTCGCACGACATGTTCGACGGCGCGCTGCTGCTCGGCGTGTGCGACAAGATCGTGCCGGGGCTGGTGATCGGCGCCCTGTCGTTCGGGCACCTCCCGGCGATCCTGGTGCCCGCCGGTCCGATGGCCTCGGGGCTGCCGAACGCCGAGAAGGCCAAGGTCCGCAAGCGGTACGCGGCGGGGGAGATCGGGCGCGAGCAGCTGCTCGCCGCCGAGGCCGCGTCCTACCACTCGCCCGGCACCTGCACCTTCTACGGGACGGCCAACTCCAACCAGCTGCTCATGGAGGTCATGGGGCTGCACCTGCCGGGCGCCAGCTTCGTCCCGCCGGGCACGAAGCTGCGCGACGGCCTCACCGAGGCGGCGGGCCGGCGCATCCTCAAGATCACGGACCTGGGCGAGCGCTACACCCCGATCGGGGAGATGCTCGACGAGCGCGCGTTCGTCAACGGCGTCGTCGCGCTGCTCGCGACGGGCGGCTCGACCAACCACACGCTGCACCTGGTGGCCATGGCCGCCGCGGCCGGCATCGAGCTGACCTGGGACGACTTCGACGAGCTGTCCAAGGTCACGCCGCTGCTCACCCGCCTCTACCCGAACGGCACCGCCGATGTGAACCACTTCCACGCGGCGGGCGGCACCGCGTTCCTCATCGGCGAGCTGATCGACGCCGGGCTCCTGCACGAGGACGCGCGGACGGTCGGCGGCGAGACCCTCGCGGCCTACCGGAACGTCCCCGAGCTCGCCGGCGGCAAGGTCGAGTGGCGGGAGGCGCCCAGGGCGTCCGGCGACACCGAGGTCCTGCGCCCGGCCGCCGAGCCGTTCGACACGCACGGCGGCCTGCACACCGTGCGCGGCAACCTCGGGCGGGCGGTCGTCAAGGTGTCGGCGGTCAGGCCCGAGCACCGGACCATCGAGGCCCCCGCCCGGGTGTTCGACTCGCAGGAGGCGCTCCAGGAGGCGTTCGCCGCCGGGGAGCTGGACCGCGACGTCGTGGCGGTCGTCCGCAACCAGGGGCCGCGCGCGAACGGCATGCCGGAGCTGCACCGGCTCACCCCGCCGCTGTCGGTGCTCCAGGACCGGGGGCACCGCGTCGCGCTGGTGACCGACGGCCGCATGTCGGGCGCGTCCGGCGCGGTGCCCGCCGCGATCCACGTGTCGCCGGAGGCCGCGGCCGGAGGGCCGCTCGCCCGCGTCCGCGACGGCGACGTCGTCCGGCTCGACGCGGACGCCGGGGTGCTGAAGGTGCTCGTCCCGGACGAGGAGCTCGCCGCCCGCGAGCCCGCCGAGGGGCCTCCCGACCAGACCTACGGCACGGGGCGGGAGCTGTTCCAGGCGTTCCGCGCCGCCGTGGGCCCGGCCGAACGTGGGGCAGGGGTCTTCTCATCATGAGCGGAGCGAGCCGGGGGGAGTGGGGGGTCGCCTCCCCACAGGAAACACCGAGCGGAGCGAGCCGGGGGGAGTGGGGTGCCGCCCCTTCACGGGAAACGCTGAGCGGAGCCGAGTGGCTGGTCGCGGACGTGGGCGGCACCAATGCCCGGTTCGCTCTGATCGACGGCCCGGGCGGCGCTCTCTCGGAGGTCAGGGCGCTGCCGACCCGCGACCATCCAGGCCTTGCCGAGGCCGCGGCCGCCTACCTCGACGCGGTCGGCGCGCGCCCGGTGGCGGCGTGCCTGGCCGTGGCGGGCCCCGTCGTGAATGGCACGTTCCATTTGACCAACGCGGGCTGGCCCAAGGGCGACCCGGAGGCGGTGCGGGCCCGTCTCGGCCTGGCGCATCTGGACGTCATCAACGACTTCGAGGCGCTCGCCCTCGCCCTGCCGCACCTCGGTGGCGACGACCTCGTTCCCATCGGGCGGGGCCGTGCGGACCCCGGCGCGCCCCTCGCGGTGGTCGGGCCCGGCACGGGCCTCGGCGTCGCCGGGCTCGTCCGGACGCCGTCGGGCCACGTGCCCCTGCCCGGCGAGGGCGGCCACGTCGACGTCCCCGCGGCGACCGACCGCGAGCTCCTGGTGGCGCGGCTGCTGCGCGCCGAGAAGGGCGCGGCCTCCGCCGAGTACCTGCTGTCGGGGGCGGGGCTGGCCCGCATCCGCCGGTACCTCGCTGCGATCGACGGCCAGCCCCAGCTGGACCTGACCCCGCGGCAGATCAGCGAGGACCGCGACGACCCCCTGAGCCGCGAGGCCGTGGAGATGTTCTGCGCGCTGCTCGGGTCGCACGCGGGCAATGTCGCCCTCACCCTCGGCGCGCGGGGCGGCGTCTATCTCGGCGGCGGGATCCTGCCGCGGATCGCGGACGTGCTGCGGGGCAGCGCGTTCCGGGCCCGTTTCGAGGGGAAGCCCCCCGTCGAGGACTACCTGCGCACCATCCCGACCGCTCTCATCGTCCATCCCGGCCCGGCCCTCGTCGGCGCCGCCGCCCGGCTCGCGCAGAGCCTGCCCGACCTGGAGCCCGCATGATCGCCGAAGACCTGTTCGACCTCGCGCCCGTCATCCCCGTGGTGGTGCTGGACGACGCGGACGCCGCCGTCCCGCTGGCCCGCGCCCTGGTGGAGGGCGGCCTCCCGGTGATCGAGGTGACGCTGCGCACGCCGTCCGCGCTGGCGGCGATCACGCGGATCGCCGCCGAGGTCCCGGACGCCGTGGTGGGCGCGGGGACCGTCGTGCGCCCCGAGGACGCCGAGCGCTCGGCGGCCGCCGGGGCGAAGTTCCTCGTCAGCCCCGGCTGCACGTCCCGCCTCCAGGCGGCGATGGTCGCGACGGGCCTGCCGTTCCTCCCGGGCGTGGCGACCGCCTCCGAGGCGATCGCCCTGCTGGAGGGCGGGATCACGGCGATGAAGTTCTTCCCGGCCGAGGCGGCGGGCGGCGCCGCCTACCTGAAGGCGCTCGGCGGGCCGCTTCCGCAGATCCGGTTCTGCCCGACGGGCGGGATCGGCCTGCGCAACGCCGCCGAGTACCTCGCGCTCGGCAATGTCGGCTGCGTCGGCGGCTCCTGGCTCACCCCCGCGGACGCCGTCCGCGAGGGCGACTGGGGCCGCGTCCGCAAGCTCGCCTCCGAGGCGGCGGCGCTCCGCACGGGATGACGCCGGGGCGTGGTGATGTCACATCCCGGGAAGGCGCTCCCGTCTCCCGGGTATGGACACCACATCGACGCTCGAGAAGCTGAAGAGGCAGCGCACCGTCCTGCTGACCAGCTACCGCAAGGACGGGACGCCGGTCGGGACGCCCGTGAACGTCGTCGTCCGCGGCGACCGCGCCTACTTCCGCACCTACGACAAGGCCTTCAAGGCCCGGCGGCTGGCGCGCAATCCGGAGGTGGAGCTCGCGCCGAGCACCTTCCGGGGCAGGGTCACCGGCCCGGAGGCCCACGGCCGCGTCCGCCTGCTCGGCGAGCGGGAGGCGCGGCCGATCCGCCGGCTGCTCGCCCGCAAGCACCCGCTCCTGCAGGGGGTGGCGGTGCCGCTGGCCCACAAGCTGAAGGGCTACCGGACGCTGCACTACGAGCTCACGCTCGACGGGTCCTGACCGCGGTGCGGGCACGGGCCGGCGGCCAGGCCCCGCCCGCCGCCCGCGGGGACGAGGTCCATCCGCAGCCGCCCGCAGGCGCAGCGCGTCCACGTGACGACGCCGTCGCTGGTGAGGTGCCGGGACACGAGAGTGGTCGGTTCGCTCATGCCAGCAGTCTGCGGCGGGTCGAACGTTTCCGTCCATTTCAGATTTCCGCAGGGAATCGTGCAAGATGCTTGCATGATCGACCTGCGCCGGCTGCACATGCTGAGGCTCGTCCACCAGTACGGGACCGTCACGTCCGCGGCGGAGGCGATGCACCTGACGCCCTCGGCGGTCTCCCACCACCTGCGGGAGCTGGCGCGGGAGCTGAAGGTGCCGCTGCTGGAGCCGCAGGGCCGCAGGGTGCGCCTGACCCCGGCCGCGCACCTGCTGATCGGGCACGCCGACGGCCTCCTCGCCCGGTGGGAGGAGGCCCTGGCCGACCTGGAGTCGCACCGCGCCGGGGCGGCGGGGCCGCTGCGCATGTGCGGGTTCACCACGGCCGTCTCGGGGCTTGTCGCCCCCGCCGCCGGCGCCCTGCTGCGCGACGACCCGGACCTCGAGGTCGAGGTCCGCGAGTGCGACACCGACGAGGCCGTCGGGCTGCTCGCGGCGGGCGAGACCGACATCGCGGTGATCGAGCCGACCCCCGGCGCGCCGCCGGCGGGCGATCCGCGCTTCGACCGCGAGCCGCTGCTGGAGGAGGCGCTCGACCTCATCGTCCCGGCCGGGCATCCGCTGGCGCTGCGCGAGCGCGTCCGGCTGGAGGACGCCGCGGGCGAGCCGTGGATCAGCGTCCACGGCTGCGCCCACCACCAGCAGGTCATGGCCTACTGCGCCGCCGCCGGGTTCACGCCGCGGATCGCGCACAACGTCACCACCTGGTCGGTGATCTGGGCCCTCGTCGCCAACGGCCTCGGGGTGTCCCTCGTGCCGCGGCTGGCCGGCGGGCAGGCCGGCCAGCCGGTCGTGCGGGTGCCGCTCGTCGGGGACGGCGTCCCGAAGCGGCGCGTGCTGACCTGCGTGCGGCGCGGCGGCCGCGGGCACCCCCCGGGCGCCCCCGGCCCGC
>NZ_JBFARL010000228.1:0-11676 GCF_040674655.1 Actinomadura sp. NPDC049753
AATCCCGGTGAGTTCCGCGCGAAAGGCCCCGCCCACTCCGCTCGCATGGCGGGGCCATTCGGTCCTGTACCGGGCCGGCCTGTGCCAGGGCTCTCTGGCGGGCTGATCGTGATCTGGACCGTGATGCAGATCCTCAACCCGGTCTTCCTGTCCAGCGCGAACCTGGTGAACCTGGCGCTGGAGTGCGTGCCGGTCGGCGTGATCGCGCTCGGCGTGATGTTCATGCTGCTGGTCGGGCAGATCGACCTGTCGGTGGGGTCGGTCAGCGGGCTCAGCGCCGCCGTCGTCGCGGTGCTGTTCGTCGACCACGGCTGGCCGTCCTGGCTCGCGATCGTCGCCGCCGTGGCGCTGGCCGTCGCGCTCGGCTGGTTCTACGCGCAGGTGTTCAACCGGCTCGGCGTGCCCAGCTTCGTGATCACCCTGGCGGGGCTGCTCGGCTGGCTCGGCCTGCAGCTGTGGATCCTCGGGCCCAAGGGCTCGATCAACCTGCCGTTCGACTCGCGGCTGGTGACGTTCGCCCAGCTCGACTTCCTCCCGCCGTGGTTCGCCTACGCGCTGGTCGCCCTCGGCGCGGCCGGGCTGTACCTGACGGGCCACAACCGGGCCGCGCAGCGCCGCAGGGCGGGCCTGCCCGCGACGACGGAGCGGACGCTCATCCTGCGCAGCGCCGTCCTGCTGGCCGGCCTCGGCGTGGCGGTCTGGTACCTGAACCGGGACCGCGGCGTCGGCTGGATGTTCGTCCTGTTCCTGGTGCTCGTGCTGGTGACGCACTACGTCCTGTCCCGGACGAAGTACGGCAAGTCCGTGTACGCGGTCGGCGGCAACGTCGAGGCGGCCCGGCGCGCCGGCATCAACGTCAGGACGGTCTACGCCTCGGCGTTCGTCCTGTGCACCACGCTCGCCGCGATCGGCGGCGTCCTCGCCGCGGCGCGCCTCGCGGCGGCCAACCAGAGCAGCGGCGGCGGCGACGTCAACCTGAACGCGATCGCGGCGGCCGTCATCGGCGGGACGAGCCTGTTCGGCGGGCGCGGCAACGCGTTCGCGGCGCTGCTCGGCATCCTGGTCATCCAGTCGATCTCCAGCGGGCTGACGCTGCTGAACCTCGACTCGTCCTACCGTTTCATGGTCACCGGCGCCGTGCTGCTGCTCGCCGTGGCGCTGGACTCGGTCGCCCGCCGCTCGCGCGCCTCGCACGGCCGCGCCTGACCGGCACGGGTTGGATGGGACCGATACGCAACGGACGGGGGAGCCGATGACGGTCGTCTGCGTCGACGCGGGCACCACGATGATCAAAGCGGTGGGGTACGCCGGGGACGGCGCCGAACTGGCCGTCGCCCGGCGGCCCACCGAGGTCGCCCGGCCCGCGCCGGGACACGCCGAGCAGGACATGGCCGCGGTGTGGCGGGCCGTCGCCGACGCCGTCCGGGAGGTGCTCGGGAAGGTCGGCGGCGACGTCGACTTCCTCGCGCTCACCGCGCAGGGCGACGGCTGCTGGCTGGTGGACGGCGACGGCGCCCCCACCGGCCCGGCGATCCTGTGGAACGACGGCCGCGCCGCCCCGGCCGTCGAGCGCTGGGCGGCCTCCGGCGTGCTGGAGCGGGCGTTCCGCGTCAACGGGTCGCTGCACTTCGCGGGACTGCCGAACGCGATCCTCACCTGGCTGCGCGAGCACGACCCCGACCGGCTCGCCCGGTCGGCGGCGTCCCTCACCTGCGGCGGCTGGATCTTCTCCCGCCTCACCGGGCAGATCGCGGTGGACGCCTCGGACGCGTCCGCGCCGTTCCTGGACATCGCCGCGCTCCGCTACTCGGACGACCTGCTCCGCGCCTACGACATGGAGTGGGCGCGGCGGCTCCTGCCCGAGGTGCGCGGCGACGACCGGCGCGCCGCCCCCCTGACCCGGGACGCGGCGGACGAGCTGGGGCTGCCCGAGGGCCTGCCCGTCGTCCTCGCCCCCTACGACATCGCGTCCACCGCGATCGGCGTCGGCGCGGTCGACACCGGCCAGGCCTGCACGATCCTCGGCACGACGCTGTGCACCGAGACGGTCGTCGACGGCCCGCGGCTGGGCGGCGACCCGTCCGGCCTCACGGTCGCGATGGGCCTGCCGGGCCGCTACCTGCGGGCCTTCCCGACGCTCGCGGGCGGACAGGTCGTCGACTGGGCGTGCCGCGTGCTCGGCCTCGCCGCGCCCGCGGCGCTCGCCGAGCTGGCCGCGTCGGCGGCGCCGGGCGCCGACGGGCTCGTCTTCCTGCCTTACCTGTCGCCCGCCGGCGAGCGCGCGCCGTTCCTGGACCCGCAGGCGCGCGGCGCGTTCCACGGCCTCACCGTCCACCACGAGCGCGAGCACGTCGCCCGCGCCGTCCTGGAGGGGCTCAGCCTGGTCGTCCGCGACTGCCTGACCGCGGCCGAGACCCGTCCCACCGAGCTGCGGGTCAGCGGCGGCGGCTCGGCCAGCCCCGTCTGGCTGGGCATGCTGGCCGACGTCACGGGCGTCCCGGTCGTCCGGTCGGCCGACAGCGAGGCCGGGGCGCGCGGCGCGTTCATCACCGGCCTCCTCGCCACCGGGCGGGCCGCCGACGCCCGCGCGGCCGCCGGCGACCATGTCCGTGCCGGCGACACCCACGTGCCCGACCCGGACCGGGCGGCCCACTACTCCGAGACCTATGAGGACTTCTTGACGATCCGCTCCGCCACGGCGCCCGCCTGGCCGGCCCTCGCGTCGGCCCGCGCCCGCACCGGCCTGGACGGCGGCGCCCGGTGACCGACCAGAACGAGGCGGTGTGGGTCGGGGTCGACCTGGGGACGCAGAGCGTGCGCGCGCTCGCCGTCACCGCGTCGGGCGACGTGGCGGGCGCCGGCAGCCGGGCGCTGACCGGGCGGCGGGACGGCCCCCGGCACGAGCAGGACCCCGAGGACTGGTGGACGGCGGTCGGCGCCGCCTGCCGGGAGGCGCTGCGCGACGTCCCGGCGCCGGCGGTGCAGGCCGTCGCCGTCGACGCCACGTCCGGGACGATCCTGCTCACCGACGACGGAGGGCGGCCGCTGACCCCGGCGCTCATGTACGACGACACCCGCGCGGCCGACCACGTCGAGCGGGTCAACGAGGCCGGCGGCGAGGTGTGGCGCGCCCTCGGCTACCAGCGCATGCAGCCCGCCTGGGCCCTGCCCAAGCTGCTGTGGCTCCTGGAGCACCACCCGCGCGAGGGCGCCCGCCTCGCCCACCAGGCCGACTTCGTCAACCGGCGGCTGACCGGGCACCCGGTGGCCGCCGACCTCAGCAACGCGCTCAAGACCGGGGCGGACCTCGTCGCCGAGGCCTGGCCCGCGGACGTCCTCGACGCACTGGGCGTCCCCGCCGGCCTGCTCCCGCCCCTGGAACGGTCCGGCACCCCGCTCGGGACGGTCTGCGCCGCGGCCGCCGAGGCGACCGGCCTCCCCGAAGGGACCCCGGTCGTCGCGGGCGCCACCGACGGGTGCGCCGCACAGCTCGGGACCGGGCGCCTCACCGTCGGGTCCTGGAACTCCGTCCTCGGCACGACCCTCGTCCTCAAAGGCGTCAGCGACGACCTCGTCCAGGACCCGTTCGGCGTCGTCTACTCCCACAAGGCCCCGGACGGGCGGTGGCTGCCCGGCGGCGCGTCCAGCACCGGCGCCGGCGCGATCTCCCGCGACTTCCCCGGCCGCGACCTGGCCGACCTGGACCGGCGCGCCGCCCGGCACGAACCCGCGGCGGCGCTCGCCTACCCGCTCGTCCCGGCGGGGGAGCGGTTCCCGTTCCTCGCCCCGGACGCCCGCGGGTTCCGGCTGGACGGCACGGGCGACGAGGCCGACGACTTCGCCGCCGTCCTCCAGGGCGTCGGCTACCTGGAGCGGCTCTGCTTCGACCACCTCGACCTGCTCGGCGCGCCCACCGGCGGCGACCTGACGCTGACGGGCGGGGCCGCGCGCAGCCGGTACTGGTGCCAGCTGCGCGCCGACATCCTCGGCCGCCCCGTCGTGCTGCCCCGGCAGGCCGAGCCCGCGCTCGGCGCCGCCGTCCTCGCCGCCGCGCCGGGCCGCGACATCGCCGAGACCGCCGGGCGGATGGTCGCCGTCAAGGCGGTGATCGACCCGCGTCCGGAGAAGACCGGCGTGTTCGACGCGCCCTACCTGCGCCTGGTCGGTGAGCTGGAACGGCGCGGATGGCTGCCCGCCGAGACCGCCGCGCACGCACGCGAGAGGACCTCACGATGACGCGCCTCATCCTCGTCCGGCACGGGGAGACCGAATGGCACGCCGACAACCGCTACGCGGGGACCAGCGACGTCGCGCTGACGCCGCGCGGCCTGGACCAGGCCCGCGCCCTGGCCGCGTGGGCGGGCACGGCCCGGCCCGACGCGGTGTGGTGCTCGGACCTGTCGCGGTCCCGGCTGACCGCGGCGCCGTCCGCCGCGGCGATCGGCGCTCGGCTGCACGTCGACGAGCGGCTCCGGGAGCTGGACTTCGGGCACGGCGAGGGGCTCACCCGCGCGGAGATGGAACGCAAGTTCCCCGAGGATCTGCGCGCCTTCCTGGCCGACCCCGTCGCCGCGCACCTTCCCGGCGGCGAGGACCCGGCCGCCGCCGCCCGCCGCTTCACCGCCTGCCTGGACGACATCTCCCGCCTGCACCAGGGCGGCCGCGTCCTGGTCGTCGCGCACTCCACGGCGATCCGGCTCGCGCTGTGCCGGCTGCTGGGGGTGCCGCTCAAGGACTACCGGCGGCGGTTCCCGTCGCTGGGCAACTGCGCACTGACCGAGATCCGGCTCCGGGACGGCGAGGCCGCCCTCCTGGAGTTCAACACCCCACTGGAGCGATGAATGACTACCCGCGTGCTCGCGGCCGGTGACCTTTTCGTCCGCAACGAGCTGCTCATCGACGCCCTGCGCGCCGAGGCGCCCGCCGACCTGGCGTTCTCGGAGGTCACCCTGCCGTGGCCGGTGGAGCCGTTCGGGCGCGTCGCGGAGGTGGACGAGGCTTCGGGGACCGAGGAGCAGCTCATCGAGGCGCTGCGCGGCGCCGAGATCTGCGTCACCCAGATGGCCCCGCTGACCCGGCGGATCCTGGAGGCCTCGCCGGACCTGCGGCTGTTCGGGATCAGCCGCGGCGGGCCCGTCAACGCCAACCTGGAGGCGGCGACCGAGCACGGCGTGGCCGTCTGCTTCGCGCCCGGCCGCAACGCCGGCGCCACCGCCGAGCACACCCTCGGGCTGATCCTCGCGGCGGTCCGGCGCATCCCGCAGACGCACGTCGACCTGATGGCGGGGCAGTGGCGCGGCGACTACTACCGCTACGACGACGTCGGCATCGAGATCCAGGGCAGCACCGCCGGGCTCGTCGGCTGCGGCGCCGTCGGCCGCCGCGTCGCCCGGGCCCTCGCCGCGCTCGGCGCCCGCGTGCTCGTCCACGACCCGTACCTGGACGACCTCGGCGACCTGACCGGCATCGCCGAGCTCGTCCCGCTCGACGAGCTGCTGGCGCGCGCGCAGATCGTCTCCCTGCACGCCCGCGCGACGCCGCAGACCACGGGGATGATCGGCGCCGCGCAGATCGCCGCGATGCCGCCCGGCTCCATCATCGTCAACTGCGCGCGCGGGTCGCTGCTGGACTACGAGGCCGTCTGCGACGCCGCCGAGTCCGGCCACCTGTTCGCCGCCGCCTTCGACGTCTTCCCCGAGGAGCCGATCCCCGCCGGGTCGCGGCTGCTGACCACCCCGAACATCATCGTCACGCCGCACCTCGCCGGGGCCAGCAAGCAGACCGCCGCCAACGCGGCCCGCATCCTCGCCGCCGACGTCGGCCGCCACCTGCGCGGCGAGGCGCTCCTGCACTGCGCGAATCCCGAGGTGCTGGCCCCCCGGCCCGCCGGCCCCTGACCTCCCCACCACCCCCCACCCAAGGAGGCACGATGCACGGACCCGGACTCGGCGAGGCAGCTCTCACCCGCCGCAGAGTCCTCGGCTTCGCGGGCGCCGCCACGCTCGCCGGAGCCGCCGCCCTGGCCGGCGCCCGCCCCGCCGCGGCCGCCGGACGCACGTACACCTTCGACCTGCTGTTCAACGTCCCCCACACCGACAACATGCAGGGCCTGGCCTACCGCCGCGGCCGCTTCTACGTCGGCTTCGACATAGGCGGCGGCCACGGCGTCATCCGCGAGTACGACCGCGACGGCACCACCCTCAAGGAGAGCGCGCCGCTCGCCGTCGGGCACGCCGCCGAGATCAGCGTCGACCGCGGCGGGCTTCTCTACGTCGCCACCGGCGGCGGGAAGAACCCGACCAAGGTCAACGTCGTGGACTGGAGCGGCGAGCCCGAGGTCGTGCGCACCATCGACTTCGGCGCGCTCGGCAACTCCGGCCTGGTCGCGGTCGACGACCGGCGCGACGGCCTGCTCGTGCACGCCGGACCGGGCGACCAGGGCCCCTTCGTGTTCGCGTTCACCGACCTCGACGGCACCGTCCGCTCGACCTTCGACCTCGGCTACCAGGGCGTCCCGCAGGGCCTGGAGATGGCCGGAGACAAGGTCCTGTACTACACCAACAACGCCATCACCGTGCTGGACCGGGCGGGGAACATCCTCGAAGCGATCCACATCCCGCTGACCGGGGAGAGCGAGGGGCTGGCGGTCGCGCCCGCAGGCCGCGGCACCCGCGTCTTCTTCGGCTACAACAAGCCGAACCGCGTCTACGCGATGACGCCCGTGTTCCACTGACAGGACAGGCGCGCGGCCGGGTTCCGTCCATACCTCCCGTCCCGGCCGCGCGCCCTCCCATTTCTGCGCACAAAGTGCTTGACTCCACAGTCGATATCACGGTCGGCTTAGCATCCCGCGGCCCTCGTTTAGCGGAATTCTCTAGACTGTCGATATCCGGCTGGAAGGGTCTTGCATTTCACGGCCACTCGGGTAGAAAAAATCAAATCCCTCTCCCCGAGGAGGAAACCCCGTGAAGGCTCCCATCAGGCTGGCCGCACCCCTGGCGGCCGCCTCCGCCGCGCTGGCCCTGACGGCGCCCGCCGCGTCCGCCGCCACCACCACGATCCGCCAGGAGACCGCCACCGGAGCCCCCTACTCCGGCAACTGGCAGGTCGCCACCGTCGGGGCGCTCGCGTTCTCCGTCGACTACCTAGGCCTGAAGGTGACCGGTTCCTGCGACGGCGCCGAACTGCAGGGCACCGTCCAGTCCACCGGCGCGGGCGAGCTGACCGCCGCGTCGATCGGCGCGTGCCGGACCTCCAACGGCCTCAGCTCCCCGCCCACCGACCTCGACCTCGGCCAGATGCCCGACAAGAGCGGGAGCGTCGCCTACGCCCCGGTCTCCGGCGGCCGGGACGGCGTCCTGTCCATCAACGGCGGCCTTCGCTTCAAGATGGAAGGCAAGATCCTCGGCATCACCGTCACCTGCTACTACGGATTCCGGACGGGCGGCGCCGACGGTCTGCGCTTCGACGTCTACAACCGCGACAACCCGAACCGCCCGCTGCCGGACCGGGACGACGCGCAGGGCAGGTCCGACGACATCACGCTCGTGCGGCAGACGGGAAGCAGCGGCCTCTGCCCGTCCAACGGCACCGGCAGCGGCTCCGCCATCGCCCGCGGTGAGAGCACGCCGGGCTCCGGGGTCTTCGACCGCAAGCTCTACCTGACCCCCTAGCCCCGGGCGAGCGTGCGGAGAGGCGGCCGGGTCCGGGGCCGGTGCAAGGGAGTGATCATCCTCCTCGGGCCCGGCCGCCCTCACTGTGCCCTCGCGGTGCTGGGTCGCCGTGTCGGGAAGAACGACCGGGGGCGTGCGGCCGAATCCTTCTGGACGATCGCGAGGAATTCGAGCGTAACTCCGCAGTTCAGCCCTGAGTAATGACTGCGTGTTTACAGTTGTTTCCCACACGTGTCCGAGGCCCGCCGTGGCAAAATCACTCACCTTTACTCGCGGCGGCCCGCGCGACGAACTTGCCGAGCAGGACGACCGCGCGTTCGGGCTTCCCCCGGAACACCCCGCGGCCGGTGCCAGGCAGCACGTACGGCTCCGGCGCGCTCACCGCCGATGTCGATCCGCCTCCGGCCCATTGTGGCCTCTGAGGGAGAATGGGCGTATGAGAGCGGTGGCCATCTCCGACACCCACGCGCCCCGGCGCTGGAAGTCGTGCCCGCCGCGGGTGGCCGAGCACCTGCGGGACGCCGACGTGATCCTGCACGCCGGCGACGTGTGCGTCGCGTCCGTCCTGGACGAGCTGGCCGAGTACGCGCCCGTCCACGCCGTCCTCGGCAACAACGACGGGCCGGACGTGGCCGAGTGGGGCGCGCCCGAACGCCTCGAACTCGACCTGGACGGCCTCGCCGTCGCGATGGTCCACGACAGCGGCCAGGCCAAGGGCCGCACCGCCCGGCTGCGGCGCTGGTTCCCCGGCGCCGACCTCGTCGTGTTCGGGCACTCCCACATCCCCTTGGACGAGACCGGCGACGGCGTCCGCATCTTCAACCCCGGGTCGCCGACCGACCGGCGCCGCCAGCCGCACGGCACCCTCGGGCTCCTGGACATCGACGGCGGCCGGCTCACCGACGCGCGGATCGTCCCCGTGACCTGACCCGCGCCCACGACCGGCCGGGTGCCGCATGGAATCGTCCCCCGGAGACAACCGCGAGGATGAGAGGAACCCCCCGCCATGACCGACCGCGTCACCGTGCACGTCCACGAGGGGGTCGCCGACGTGCGGCTCAACCGTCCCGACAAGCTGAACGCCCTCGACCTGGCCACGTTCGAGGCGCTCGCCCGCACCGGGGACGCCCTCGCCGCCGACGGCTCCGTCCGGGCCGTGGTCCTGTCGGGGGAGGGCCGCGCCTTCTGCGCGGGACTGGACTTCGCCAACTTCGCCGCCATGGCGGGCGACGGCGCCGGGCGGCGCGCCGGCGACATCACCGCGCGCGAGCCGGGACGCATCACCAACCTCGGGCAGCAGGCCGTGCACGTGTGGCGGGAGCTGCCGCAGCCCGTCATCGCCGCCGTCCACGGGCACGCCCTCGGCGGCGGCCTGCAGATCGCGCTCGGCGCCGACATCCGGATCGTCGCCCCGGACGCGCGCCTTTCGGTCCTGGAGATCCGCTGGGGCCTGGTGCCCGACATGACCGGCACCGCCGCGCTGATCCGCCTTGTCGGAGAGGACGTCGCGAAGGAGCTCACCTTCACCGGCCGCATGATCTCCGGCGCGGACGCCGTCCGCATCGGCCTGGCGACCCGCACCGCAGACGACCCGCGCGCCGCCGCCACCGAGCTCGCCCGCGAGATCGCCGGCAACAGCCCCGACGCCGTCCGCGGAGCCAAGCGCCTGCTCAACCGCGCCGCCGACACCGACCTGGCCGGCCAGTTCCTGGAGGAGTCCCGGACCCTCGGCGCCCTGCGCGGAAGCCCCAACCAGGTCGAGGCCGTCCGCGCCTACTTCGACAAGCGCCCGCCCGCCTTCACCGACCCGGCCTGACACGCCCGTCAACGCCTACCCCGCCAGCGAAGCCACACCGCCACCGCTGGTGGCGGTGAGTTCCCCCGTGGGGCCGTCAGGTTCGTATGCCAGACCAGCTAGGACATCGTGCAGCAGCGGACACCGCCGCAAAGGGACACGTATATCTCCGGTGGCCGTCGCCGTGCCCCCGCGGTCCTGCCTCTTGCAGAGAGTCTCTCAATGCTTCTTCACGGTCGAGCATGGACGCATGCGTAAGGGCCGGCGCGAGACGGACTTCAGGTGAGCGCAAGCTCGGCGGTCGCCTCGTCCCCTTCAGCGGTGAGCACGGCGCCCGCGCTCGCCAGCAACGCGCGGGCGCCGTGGTTGCCGGTCGTCGTCGATGCGAGGAACCTTGCCGCTCCGGACGACCGGGCCTCGGCCAGCAGCAACGCCGTCACCCGCGTGCCGATCCCGCGGCCCCGGGAAGCGCGGCTCAACCAGATGCCCGCCTCCACCGCGTCCCCGCGGGGCTGCAGGCGCGCCGCCCCGACCGCCTCCCCGTCGACATCGACCACCCACGTGCGCTCTACCGCCGTCGCCGGGTTCAGGCATCTCGCCCGGTGGAACTCCAGGAACGCCGCCCGGCGCTCGGGCGTCCAGCCGGGCGGGCCAATGACCGGAGGCATGACTTCCAGAGGATCCGCGCCGACCACGGCCGCGTCGAGCAGCCGCGCCAGTGCGGGCTCGTCCAGGGGACTCAGGGCTACTTCCATCACGCACAGAGTGTGATCTCCGGGCGAGGTCCTGCGCGAGCGAATTTCGACCCAGCACGCTCCACCGAGGAGCCGAGGACCATGGAGTGCCCGGCATGGCTCGCCAGGAGGTGGCGACACCACGTCTGGTCCGGCCGAGAACCGCTCCGCTGAGCTGACTGTCAGCGGGCGCGCGTGGTGATACGGAGGGGGCTTGGGCCAGCTGCGGAGCTCACAGACGGTGCGGTGGACGGCGCCAACCGGGGCGGCGGGAGCGCCCGGTCCTTGGCCGCTGGTGGTCAGGCGGCGAGGGCAGATCCGACCGGGAGGTTCCTGATCAGCCAGAAGAGAAGGATGGCGGCGAACAGGGCCCAGATCACCGCGGGGTGCGCCACCTTCGTCCTCACCGGACGATCCAGAGCGCGGGCTCGTGCCCAACGGAGCCAGAAGAACGCCAGAACCGGGAGCATCGCGACGGTCAGCACGTTCAGACCGAACGCCTCCTGGAGATGCCCGTGGGCGAGTGCGTGGACGGTGCGCATCGATCCGCAGCCTGGACACTGGAACCCGGTGAGGGCGAGGAAGGGGCAGGTCGGATAGTGCCCGGCCTCGTTGGGGTCGACCGCGGCGACGTACAGGACGGCCGCGACGCTGAGGACCAGCACCCCGCCGGGCCGCAGGAGCCGGACGGCGAGGGGCTGTCGAGAACCGTCCGGTGCTTCGGGAACCGGCCCGCCCCGCGGCAGCGGGACGGGCCGGGACTCATCCGTCATGGGTCAGCTGCCGCTGTTCCCCGCCATGGCGATGAAGAAGTAGATGGCGCCGACGATCACGCCGAGGACCGCGGACACGATCGCCCAGGTCTTCGCGTTGTTGGAGGACTTGATCGCACCGGCCTGGTCGCCCGCCGACCACTTGGAGTTGACCTGGGCGGCGTAGACGATGGACACCACGCCTGCGGGCAGGCAGCACAGGATCGTGGTCGCGATCGCCCACGGGAGGTGGTTCGGGGGCGGAGAGCCGGCGCCGGAGCTCGGGGGCGGCGGCGGGGCGGGCGGGTAGGCCATGTTGGTACCTCTCCTGCTTGGGCTGGGTGATCTACTTAGATAGATGGTGACAGGCCACCCCGGGTTCCCCCAATCCTCTGCAACCTGCGGAAGAGCATCTGACCGGGGCGCCGATTTGACGCGGGCGCTCCGACCGCGTAAGTTAACCCCTCGTCCCCACACGGATGCAGGACGCCCGCATGGCGGCCGGCCGAACGATGGGGAAACCACCTGCGAACCAGCCGACACGGCTTCGTCGTGTCGGCCGTGCCGTGCCGTGGTGGGTCGGAAAGGCTCGATTTTGACAATCGAGCCGGATCTGATGAAATAGCGACACCGCCGGGAAGGAACCGCGCAAGCGGAATCGGAATGGCGGATCGGAAAAGCCCGGAATTGACAGTCCGAGCGGATCTGATAAAGTAAGAACA
>NZ_JBFARL010000229.1:0-11555 GCF_040674655.1 Actinomadura sp. NPDC049753
GGCGCCGCCTGCGGGAGGGCCGCGTACAGCAGCCCGCCGGCGGCCGCCAGCCAGGGCCGGACGCCCGGCAGGTCGGGGTCCATCGAGAACGGCGCGGGCGCGGTCGTGGTGCTCCCGTCACCGGGCTCGACGATGTCGATGCCCGCGGGCAGCAGCCGCTCCGACAGCCGCGGGCGCAGCGCGAACACCTGCCCGCCGGCCTGCGCGAGCGCGGTGTACGCGGGCACGTCCCGGCTCCACCCGACCCGCCCGGACCGCACGTCCACCGCCTCCATGCGGGCTTCCTCCGCCGCCACGCCGCCGGCGCCGCCGGTCCCCGTCCCGCCGGCGCCGGACCCTTCGGCGCCGGACCCGTCCGGGTGGTAGACGACCACGAGCCTGCCCGGCGCGAGCACGCCCGGGCACATCAGGTCGCCGCAGACCCCGTCGCCCTCCCAGACCGCGAACTGGCGGCCGCCGTCGTCGAACGCGCGCAGGGCCGTCCCGTCCGAGACGAGCGTCACCCCGTCCAGCATCGACACCTCGGGCGACTCCCGGGAGCCGAGCCGCCGGTCCCAGCGCACGATGCCCTTCGTCGGGTCGAGCGCGAGCAGACGGCTCCGGCGCCCCTTCTCGCCGCCGGGGTCCGCGCAGCGCAGGCCCACCGCGGCGAGGTCCTCCCGGCCGTCGGACGGGTGGGCCCCGCCCTCGAAAAGCCGGCAGCCGCGCGGCAGCGCCAGCCGCCACACCCGGTTCCCCGTCACGGCCGACACCCCGAACAGCGTCCGGTGACCCTCGTCGGCGGTGAGCAGCACGTCGGACCCGGCGGGCCAGCGCAGCGTCGTCCGGGAGACCGCGGCGGGACGCTCGTCCGCGCGCCGCCACAGCAGCCCGCCCGACAGCGCGTCGAACGCGACGAGCGTCCGGTCGCCGCGGTCGCCGTCCCGCTCGAAGTAGGCGACGACCCGCGACCCGGTGGACGTCCAGCCGAGCAGCGACCACCCGGCGCGGCGGTAGCTCCAGCGGGCCCGGCCGGTGCGCGCGTCGCGCGCCTCGATCCCGTGCCCGGACGCCGTCACGACCTGCCCCTGCGCGACCTGGTAGGCGACGCCGTCGTAGCCCGCGACCGAGCCGCGGTGCGTCCGCGTCGCGTGCTCCCAGCTCACCGCCAGCGGGCCCGGCGGCGGGCCCACCCCGCTCTGCGGCGCCACGGGCTCCCCGGTCACGGTGTGGCGTACCTGCCACCACTCGGCGCGGAGCACGTAGGTGTCGACGAGGACGACGCAGAGCGCGACGGCGACCGCCCCGGACAGGAGGCCGAGCGTGACGCGGACCCTGCCCACGGACTCCGGTCGGCCGTCAGGCCGCTGCCGGCTCCCGACCACGACCGCGCCGCCTCCCTCCACGTACGGTTACACCGAGGACTGCTCAAAGGACGACACCCACCATGCCCTGTGCGGGGCTCCCGCGCGACACGGCCGGGAAGAACGGAGCGAACCCGTGGAGGTCTTCACCCGCTGGCACGCCTGGGAGACGGCCCGCGCGGACATCGCCGCGTCCGGCGCGCCCGTCGACCTGGACGGCCTGGAACGGGCCGTCGCCGCCGCCCTGCGCTGGCACGGCGACCAGCGGCGGCCGACCGGCGACCCCTACGTCGAGCACCTGCTGGAAGCCCTCGAAGTGCTGGTGCGCGGGGCGGGGGTGACGACGCCCGCCGTCCTGTCCGCCGCGGTCCTGCACGACGTCGTCGAGGACACGCCCGCCTCCCTCGCCGACGTCGAGGCCGAGTTCGGCCCCGAGGTGACCGAGCTGGTCGACTGGGTCACCAAGCCGCCCGCCGCGGGCGCCGGGCGCCAGGCCAAGCGCGCCGCCAAGGCCGCCTACCTGCGGCGACTGGGCGAGGCCCCGCGCGAGGCGGTCCTGGTCAAGCTCGCCGACCGCGCCAGCAACGTGCAGACCCTGGACCGGATGGCGCCGGACTTCCAGCGCCGCTACTACGCCGAGACGCTCACCTACGTCGTCCCGCTGGCCGAGTCCGAGCCGTGGTTCAGAGCCTGGTACGCGGACTGGCGGCGCCACTTCGCCCACCTCTTGTGACCCACCGGTCATCAAGTGGGAGGATGCGGAGCCATGGAGCGCGAGTGGGTCGTCGAGGAGAGCGTGGTCGTCGCCGCGCCGGCGCGGGACGTGTACGCGGCCGTCGCGAATCTGCGGCGGATGGGCGAGTGGAGCCCGGAGGTGTTCGCGACGTGGGTGCGCGGGCGCGCCGTCAGGCCGGGGACGAGGTTCGTCGGCTTCAACCGGATCGGCTGGCGCGTGTGGTTCACCACCTGCCAGGTGAGCGCGGCGGTGCCCGGTGAGGTGTTCGCCTTCCGGGTGTCGAGCTTCGGGGTGCCGGTGGCGCTGTGGGGGTACCGGTTCGAGGACGTCTCCGAGGACCCGTCCGCGCCCCGCACCCGCCTCACCGAGTACTGGGAGGACCAGCGCCGCGACCACCGGGGCGCCGGGTTCGTGTCGCTGCTCGGCAAGATCTTCACCGGCGTCCCCGCCGAGGAGCGCGCCGAGGTGAACCGCGAGGGGATGCGCGCCACGCTCGACCGGATCCGGACGGCCGTCGAGAAGGGCTGACTCCCCCTTCCCCGGCTCCGGTGCTTGGCAGCAAAACGAGAACCTGTTCTACTTAGCGGTGTGACAACGACCGCGCACGCGCACACGATCCAGGGGGAGCGGGTCGCGCTCCCGGTACGGATCCGTGACGCCGCCGTCGGCTCGGCGATGTTCGCCGTGCCCGCCCGCGCCGCCCAGGACGTCATCGCCTACTCCGGGCTCGCCGTCGCGGAGCCCCTGCCAGGCAAGGCCGTCTGCTCGCTGGCGTTCGTCCGGTACGCCGAGGGCGACCTCGGCCCCTACCACGAGTTCGCCGTCGCGTTCCTGGTGCGCCCGCCCGGCGCGGCGCCGTCGCCGGGCGTGCTCGGGCGGATGCGCGGGATCGGGGCGTTCATCCACTGGCTTCCGGTCAACCAGGAGTTCACCTTGGAGGCCGGACGGACGATCTGGGGCTTCCCCAAGGAGATCGCCGACATCCCCATGGACCTCTCCGGGCACGTGAAGCGCTGCGCGGTGCGGTTCGGCGGGCGGACGGCGATCGAGGTGGCGATCCGGCCGGGCGTGCCGACGCCGGCGGGCTCGGCGGCCCCGAGCGTCGACGCCTACTCCTGCCTGGACGGCGTGACGCGCCGGACACCGTGGACGCTCACGCCGTCCGGCGTCCGGACCCGTCCGGGCGGCGCGAAGGTCGTCCTCGGCGACCATCCGGTGGCCGACGAGCTGCGCGGCCTCGGGCTCGACCGGGCGCGGGCGCTCACCACGAGCACGGTCGGGCGTCTGCAGATGGTCTTCCAGGGCGCCGAGGAGGTGCGCACGTGAAGCGGACGGCCCTGGTGACCGGCGCCGCGCACGGGCTCGGCGCCATGGCGGCGCGACGGCTCGCCGCGGCGGCGTGGGACGTCGTCGCGGTGGACGTGGACGAGCTCGGTCTCGCCAAGACGGCGCACCGCTCCCCCAACACCCACGCGCGGGTGTGCGACGTCACCGACCCCGGCGCCGTGGCGGCGGTGCTGGCGATGGCCGGCCCGGTGCACCGCGTCGTCCACGCCGCGTCGGCCGCGCCGCCCGGGCCGGTCCTGGCGCAGCCGCTCGGCGAGGTGGAGGACGTCCTGCGGACGAACGTCCTCGGCGCCGCCGTCGTCGTCCAGGCCGCCCTGCCGGGAATGCTGGAACGGCGGGCCGGGGAGCTGTTCCTCTGCCCGGACGCCTCGGGCCCGCCCGCGAGCCCGTCCGCCGCGGCCGTGGCCGCCTACGCCGACGCGCTGTGGGCCGAGCACGGCGGGCAGGGCGTGACGCTGCGCTGCGTCCACGCGGCCGCCGGGACGCCGCACGGCCTCGTCCTCGACGCGATGGACCGCTCGCTCGCGCGCCCCGCCCCGGACGTCCACGTACGGGTCCGGCCGGCGCGCCGACCGCTCCTGGCGGCGCTCGCCCGACGCTGAACGTCACCCGGACCGCATAAGCTGTCTCTTTCGCCTTCGGGGTGCCGGGGGATGTCCCCGGCATGACACACGCGCGAGGAGCAGCCTGCATGTCGTCCCAGGTCAACGGGCGCCCGACCAGTCCGGGCGGCACGGTCAAGGACCGGGAGATCGCCGCCGAACAGCGCTACGTCGACACCGCCTACACGCGGCTGGAGGAGATGCGCGCGGACGCCCAGGCCATGATCCGCGAGGGCTACCGCCAGTCGCTCGCCGGCACCAAGGGCTCGCTCGTCGACCGGGACGCGATGGTCCACCAGGCGGCCCTGCGCGTCCAGGCCCTCGACGTGGCCGACGACGGCCTGGTGTTCGGCCGGCTCGACCTTGCCTCCCGCGAGGTCCGCTACATCGGCCGCGTCGGCGTCCGCACCAGCGAGCACGACTCGCTCGTCATCGACTGGCGGGCGCCCGCCGCCGAGGACTTCTACCGCGCCACCCCCGAGGACCCGCGCGGCGTCGTGCGCCGCCGCGTGCTGCACTCGCGCGGCCACACCGTCGTCGACCTCGAGGACGACCTCCTCGACCCCGAGGCGTCCGACGGGATGACCGTCATCGGCGACGGCGCGTTCCTCGCCTCCCTCGCCCGCACGCGCGAGGGCGCGATGCGCGACATCGTCGCGACGATCCAGCGTGAGCAGGACGAGGTGATCCGGGCCCCCGCCGACGGGACGGTCCTGGTGCGCGGCGCCCCCGGCACCGGCAAGACGGCCGTGGCGCTGCACCGCGTCGCCTACCTGCTGTTCCGGCACCGCCGCCGGTTCGGATCCCGCGGCGTCCTCGTCGTCGGCCCGAACCGCCGGTTCACCGCCTACATCGAGCGGGTGCTGCCCTCGCTGGGCGAGGGCTCGGCGACGCTCCGCTCGCTCGGCGACCTCGTCGACGGCGCCACCGCCACCGTCCACGACACGCCGCGGCTCGCCCGCGTCAAGGGCGCGGAGACGATGGTGACGGTGCTGCGGCGCGCCGTCGCCGACCACGCCCCCGGCGCCCCGGACGAGCTGCGCGTGGTGTTCAAGGGCGTCGTCGTCGCCCTCGACCGCGCCCGCCTCGACCGCATCAGGAACGAGGTCCACCGGCGCAGCCGCGGCAGCGTCAACGCGGCCCGCGGCCGGGCCGCGGAGATGCTCCTGGACGCCCTCTGGAGCCGCTTCGGCGAGGTCGGGGGCCCCGAGGCGGCCGAGGCCGAGGAGGGCGCCGAGGCGGGCCTGTGGAACGCGATCCTCGCCGCCGACGGGCTGGCCTCCCTCGACGAGGAGCCCGCGCGCGGCAACGGGGCCGCGGGCGGCGACCCGAAGCGCGCCCAGTTCGACGCGCGGGTCCGCGAGCAGCGCGCGTTCACCGACTTCCTCGTCGCCTGGTGGCCGATCCGCCGCCCGCTGGACGTGCTGCGCTCGCTCGGCGACCCGTCCCGCCTGCGCCGCGCCGCCGGGCGCGACGTCGACCGCGCCGACGTCGAGCCGCTCGCCGCCTCCTGGGCCGGCGACGGCGCGCCGCTCAGCTACCAGGACGTCGCGCTGCTCGACGAGATCGACGCGCTCCTCGGCTCCCCGCCCCGCCCGTCCCGCCGCCGCGGGGCGCCGTCCGAGGACGACCCGTTCGTCGTGGACGGCGTCAACATCCTCACCGGCGAGGAGGTCGTCGACGAGACGTGGGAGCCGGAGATGCGGGAGCTCACCACGTCCATCGAGCGGCTGGAGCGCTCCCGGCGGGTCGACGACGGCGTGGTCGAGGAGCGCCCCGAGTACGCGCACCTCGTGGTCGACGAGGCGCAGGACCTGTCCCCCATGCAGTGGCGGATGCTCGGCCGCCGCGGCCGCCAGGCGAGCTGGACGATCGTCGAGGACCCGGCCCAGAGCGCCTGGGAGGACCTGCCCGCCGCGCGGCGGGCGATGGAGGCCGCGCTCGGCGGCGAGCGCCCCGCGTCCCGCAACCGCCGCCGGGGCCGCAAGGCGCCCCCGCCCCGCGCCCGGCACGAGTACGAGCTGACCACGAACTACCGCAACTCCACCGAGATCGCCGCCGTCTCCGCGCGGGTGCTCGCCCGCGCGCTGCCGGACGCGAGGCCGGCCCGCGCCGTCCGCACGTCCGGGATCGAGCCGGTCGTCCGGGTCGTCCCCGAAACCGGGCTCGGCTCCGCCGCCCGCGCCGCCGTCGAGGAGCTGCTCGGCCAGGTCGAGGGCACCATCGGCCTGATCGTCCCGCTCTCCCTGGAGGAGTCCGGCGGCCAGGCCCCGCTGTTCGGGGGGTCCGCCGCCGCCTGGGACGCCGCCGAACGCGACCGGCTCGGCGCGGGACTGCCCGAGCGCGTCCAGGTGCTCGACGTCCTGGAGGCCAAGGGCCTGGAGTTCGACGCCGCCGTGATCGTGGCGCCGGAGACCGTCGCCGCCCAGTCCCCGCGCGGGCTGCGCGTGCTGTACGTGGCGGTGTCGCGGGCCACGCAGCGGCTGACCGTCCTCACCGCCGACCCGGAGTGGAGGGACGCGCTGGTCACCGGCTGACGGGGCACTGCGCCGATCCGCCCGGCGTTAGGCTGACGCTGCCCCATCCGCACGGGTGAACGGAGACCGATGAGCGGCCGCAATCCCGCGCCCAGGCGCAGCTACGCAGGCCGGTCGGCCGAGGAGCGCCGTGCGGAGCGGCGCGACCGCCTGCTGGCCGCCGGGCTCGAACTGTTCGGGACGCGCGGGTACGCGGCGACGTCCATCGAGCGGCTGTGCGCGACCGCAAGCGTGTCGACCCGCAACTTCTACGAGGAGTTCTCCGGGCGCGAGGAACTGCTCACCACGCTGCACCGCGGGATCAACGAACGCGCCGCCGAGGCGGTCGCCGCCGCGTACGCGCGGGAGGCGGGCGCCGGCTTCCCGGCCCGCGTCGAGAGCGCCGTCCGCGCGTTCGTCACCGTCACCGCGAGCGACCCGCGCTGGGCCCGCATCGCGTTCGTCGAGGTGATCGGCGTCAGCGCCGGCCTGGAGCGGCACCGCTTCCACTGGCGCGGCCAGTGGGAGGACGCGATGCTCGCGATGGTCCGCGAGGCCGCCTCGCGCGGCGAGGCCGTCGACCGCGACCACCGGCTCGCGATGATCGCCGTCATCGGCGCCGTGAACAACCTCGTCCACCACTGGTCGGCCCGCGACCAGCACGTCCCCTTGGACGACATCACCACCGAACTGACCCGCCTCATCGTGGCCGCGGTGACGACCCCCTGACCCGAGAAGGCACCCCAGCGCTCCTGGACGAGCAACACCACAACGCCTCGGAGTGAACCTGCGCCCGGCACGTGACGGGGCCCAGGGGGTCTCGCCCCCTGGGAGGACACGGACCCCTAGATGATCGGGGGGCGGCCCGTGCGGGTCATGCGCCAGGCGGTCCGGTAGGAGATGGGGCGGCGGGGGCCGGCGGGCTTGCGCCAGCCCTCCAGGAAGCCCTTGAACCAGGGCTTGAGGGCGCTCGGCTTGCGCTCGCGCAGGACGGTCATGCCGACCCACACGGAGAGGTAGGTGAGCGCCAGCGGCCACGGCAGGTTGCGGCGGGCCAGCCACACGCGGTTGCGGGCGTTGTAGCGGTAGAACATGGCGTGCCGCGTCGGCAGCACGGCGGGGTGGAACATCACCGCCGCGGCGTCGTAGACGATGCGGTAGCCGGCGTTGAGGATCTGCCAGGCGAGGTCGGTCTCCTCGTGGGCGTAGAAGAAGTCCTCGGGGAGGCCGCCGCCGGCGTCGAACGCGGCGCGGCGGATCGCGCAGGCGCCGCCGAGGAACGTGGTGACGGCGGACGAGCGCTCCGGGTCGCCCGCGCGGAGCCGGGGGACGTGGCGGCGCTCGCCGCGCCCGCCCTCGGGGTCGCGGACGCGGAACGAGACGACGCCGAGGTCGGGCTCGGCGGAGAACCGGTCGCGCAGGTGGGCGCCGAGGCGGGGCGAGCGGTACCAGCCGTCGTCGTCCAGGAACAGGATGACGTCGCCGCAGGACGCCTCCACGCCGCGGTTGCGGCCGCCCGGGATGCCGAGGTTCTTCGGGAGGCTGAGGGTCTTGACGCGCTCGTCGTCGAACGGCGGCGCGCCCGCCGCCTCGCCGACCGGGTCGGCGCCGTTGCCGACGAGGACGACCTCGACGTCCACATGCTCCTGCTCCAGGGCGCTGCGGACGGCGCGGGCGAGCTCCTCCGGCCGGTTGCCCATGGTGAGGACGACGACGGACAGTTTCACTTCAGCCTCCGGGAGGCCAGGATGCTGACGAGGTGCAGCAGGGTCTGCAGGATGGCGACGGCGGCGACGGCGACCGTCAGGACGCGGACCGCGACGGGGTCGTCCGCGCCGGTGAGGGTGTCGATCACGGCGGCGGCGAGGATCAGCAGCGACAGCTCGACCGCGCCGATGATGCGGTGGAAGCGCAGCATGGACGCCGCCTGCCGGGCCAGCGCGATGCCGGTGGAGCGGGGCCGCAGCGCCCGGTCGCCGCCGGTCGGGTCGGCGGGCAGCCCGGACTTGGCGCGGGCGACGACGACGTTGTCGGTCTCCGCCTTGATCAGCGCGGCGCCGAGGGCGGCGAGCAGGCCGAGCTCGACCCAGCCGCCGTTCTCCCAGCCGCCCTGAGCCATGAAGCCGAGCCCGGCGAGCAGCGACACCTCCGACAGGTAGTGGCCGATCCGGTCGAGGAACACCCCGGCGACCGACGTCTGCCGCAGGTAGCGGGCGACCTCGCCGTCGACGCAGTCGAGCAGCAGGTAGACCTGGATGAGGAACGCGCCGGCGAGGGCCGTCCACAGCGGGTCGACGGGCAGCGACACCGCGACGCCGGCGAGGACGCCGCTCAGCATCATCAGGTAGGTCAGCTGGTTGGGGCTGAACCCGAGGCGCAGCGAGATCCACGCGAAGTACGGGGACAGGTCGCGCATGTAGAGGCGGCCGGCCCAGTGCTCCTCGTTGCGCCGGTCCTTCAGACCGGGCGGCTGGCCGTACCGGCGGATGTCGGCGACCTTCGCGCCCTTGCGGTGCGGCCGGTGGTCGTCGCCGGCCGGCTCCGCGGGGCCGGGTGGTTCGGGGGAGCCGGGGGGCTGCGGGGAAGGGTTCTGCCCGGACAGCTCAGCCTCCATGGGCCTGGACATACTCGTGCACCGCCTTGCGGGTCTCGCCCTCGTCGAGGCTGAGGTGTTCCAAGATCGTATAGCGGCCGGGGCGGGTCTGCGGGGCGTACCGCACCGCCTCCGCGAACTGCTCGGCGGACAGCCCGATGTCGGCCGGGAACCGGGGCAGTCCGTGGCGTCCGAGGCAGGCGAGGATCTCTTCGAGCCGCTCCTCCCCCGCGCCGAGCCGGGTGGCGCGCAGGTGGTAGCAGAACGCGGCGCCGATCCCGGCCAGCTCGCCGTGGTTGGCGGTGTCCGGGAAGAGGTGGTCGATGGCGTGCAGGATCTCGTGGTCGCCGCCGGACGCCGGGCGGGAGTCCCCGGCGAACGCCATCGCCATCCCCGACAGGACGAGCCCCTCGGCGAGGACCGTCAGGAACCGGTCCGAGTCGATCGAGCCGGGCTGGTGCAGCAGGGCCTCGGCGGCGGTGCGCGCCACGGTGAGCGCCATCCGGTCGATCCGCTCGCCGCACTCGTCGGCCGCGAGGAGCCAGTCGTCCACGGCGGAGAAGTTGCTCACCACGTCGCCGATCCCGGCGCGGACGAGCCGGTCGGGCGCGGCGCGCACGTAGTCCAGATCGACGATCATCGCCAGCGGCATCACGACGCCGAACGAGCCCTTGCCCTTGTCGTGGACGAGGGAGGCGACCGGCGAGCAGATCCCGTCGTGCGACAGGTTCGTGGCGACCGACACCATCGGGATGCCCGACAGCGTCGCCGCGTACTTGGTGGCGTCGATCGTGCGGCCGCCGCCGATGCCGACGACCGCCTCGTAGGACCCGGCGCGCAGCCGGGAGCCCAGGCTGACCGCCGCCTCCACGGTGCCGCCCTCGACGTGGAACACCTCGCAGGCGGCCAGGGACGGCCGGACGTGCTCGGCGATCTGGTCGCCCTGGCCGGGACCGACGGCGATCGCGACGCGCCCCTCGGTGGCGATCCGCCGGTCGGCGAGCAGCTCGCCGAGGGTCGCCACGGCTCCCCGCCGCACGTCGATGGAGAGCGGCGCGTTCAGCATCCGCGTCAGCAGGGGCATGGGCCTCCTCGTGCCGTGCGTGCGGTCGGTTCGTGCCGTGCGTGCGGTCAGTAGCCCTTGGCGATCCGGCGGGCCTTCTCCAGGTCGTCGTGGTTGTCGACCTCGACCCAGTCGACCTCGCCGATCGGCGCGACGCCGATGCGGCCGCCGCGGTTCACGAGCTCCTGGTAGCCGTCCTCGTAGTAGAGGTCGGGGTCGCCCTCCCAGGTGGCCTTGAGCGCGTCGGCCAGCGGCCCGGCGGCGGCGGGCTCGATCAGGGTGGCGCCGATGTACTCGCCGTTCGCGGCGGCGGGGTCCATGAGCTTGGTGATGGTCTTCAGGTGGCCCTCGCCGTCGAGGATCACCTTCATCTCCTCGTCGGCGAGAGTTTTCACGTCGTCCACCGCCAGGAGGATGTCCGGTCCGCGGTTCGCCAATAGTGTCTTCTCGACGCTCACCGGATGGACCGTGTCGCCGTTGACCATCAGGACGCCCTTGGAGAAGTGCTCCCGAGCGAGCCACATGGAGTAGGCGTTGTTCCACTCCTCGGCCTTGTCGTTGTGGACGAGCGTCAGCGACACGCCGTACCGCTCCTCAAGGGCGGCCTTGCGGTCGCGCACGGCGTCCGCGCAGTAGCCGACCACGATGACGACGTCGGTCAGCCCGACCTCGGCGAGGTTGCCGAGGGCGATGTCGAGGATGGTGGTCTCGCCGTTCACGGGGACCAGGGCCTTGGGGAGGGTGTCGGTGTACGGCCGCAGCCTCCGGCCCGCGCCCGCCGCCAGCACCATGCCGATCATGCTCTCTTCTCCCTCTCGCCGTGGGGCCCGTCCCCCACACCCTCGGACAACTTCTTCGTCAGGTCGATCGTCACTCCGCCGGCGCGGCCGTGCCGCGCCCACGTGGCGGCGCTCTCTCCGCCGGACAACACGCCAAGGTAGGCGGCCAGCGCCGCGTACGCGAACGGAAGCGGCGCGAACGCCCCCACGACGGCCGTGAACAGCATCCGGCCCTCCCAGCCGAGTCCGGCGAGGCGGACCCACCGCGGCGGCCGGCGCCCCCGGCGGGTGCGGTAGGCGGCGTCGTAGTGGTGGAGCGCGAGAACCGTGAGCAGCACGTAGACGAGCGGCGCCGGGACTGCCCGCGCGTCCCCCAACACGGCGAGGTAACCATACTCGATCCCGCGCAGAATGGGCGGAACCAGCCAGTCCAGCCGCCCGGCGTGGGGGCTCTCGGACGCGGGCCCGGCCAGCAGCAGCACGACGAGCGGCGCGAACACCGCCGGCTCGGGCCCGAGCCGCGTTCACGCCACCGCCCCGGTCTCCGGACGCGTCCAGATCTCGTCGAGGCCGCCG
>NZ_JBFARL010000230.1:0-11518 GCF_040674655.1 Actinomadura sp. NPDC049753
CCCCGGGCCCGGCGGGCACCGCCGGCGAACGCGGGGACTGGGCGCCCGGCCCGGTGGGCAGGGGCCGCGCGGACGGGGCCCGCTCACCCGCCTTCGCGGGGACGCTCGGGCGGTTCACCTTCGCCCTCGGCTGGGCGGACGGCTCGCTCCACGGCGTCAGCGGAACGTCGGCGCCCGTGGTCAGGCCGAGGCCGAGCGCGCCCAGGAACACCAGCAGCACCGCGCCGACGAGCAGGCCCAGCCGGCGTCCGAGCCGCGCCCGCCACCCGGTCGCGTCGACGAAGACGGGCGCCGCCTCGGCCTCTTCCAGCGGAACGGGTTCCGCGAGAGGCCGGGCCGGCGGGGGAGCGACCGGCGCTATGCCGGTGACAAGGAGTTCGTCCCGGTCGTGCGAGGCGTTGCCGATCATCTTCGTCCGTCATCTCGTGCGAGGGCGGCCGGGGCGGCCGGGCGGGAGGGGTTTTCACTCCATCAGCGCGAACCCGCGCGTACGTGTCACACCACAACGGGAATGCCTGCACAATGGCGCGGTGGACGAGGACGAGCTCGGCCGGGCGCTGCGGGCGGCGCAGGGCGGCGACGAGGAGTCCTTCCGCATGCTCTACCGCGACGTGCAGCCCCGCCTGATCCGTTTCGCCGGGGCCATCGTCGGCGCGGACGCGGAGGACGTGACGTCGGAGGCGTGGCTGCAGATCGCCCGTGACCTCCCGACGTTCCGCGGCGACCTCGACGGCTTCCGCGGCTGGACCGCGACGATCACCCGGCACCGGGCGCTGGACCATCTGCGCCGCAAGTCCCGCCGCCCCGGCTCCGACCTCCCGGTCGAGGAGCTGGTCGCGATGGCCGCCGATGCCGACACCGAGCTGGACGCCATCGACGGCATCGCCACCGAGCGGGCGCTCCGGCTGATCGCCGACCTGCCCCGGGACCAGGCCGAGGCGGTGCTGCTGCGCGTCGTCGTGGGCCTGGACGCCAAGACGGCGGGCAAGGTGCTCGGCAAGCGCGCGGGCGCCGTGCGGACCGCGGCCTACCGGGGTCTGCGGCGGCTCGCCGAGCGGCTGCCGGCGTCCCGCGCGGACGCCGCCGACGGCGCGATGGGCTCCCTCCCCCTCGTCCGGGGTGACAGAAGCGGCGGCAGCGGCGCTGAAGGGGTGATATGAGCGACGACACCGAGCCCGGACGGCTGGACCCGCGCGTCGCCGAGCGGCTGCTCGACGGCGCCGGCGGCCATGCCGAGCTGCGCGAACTGCTCGCGGCGGCCTCCGCGCCGGCCCGCCCCGGCGAGCTCGCGGGAGAGGACGCCGCCGTCGCCGCCTTCCTGGCCGCCCCCCGGCCGGCCCGCCGGTCCCGGGCCGCGGTCCTGCGCCGGTTTCTGACCGCCAAGGTCATCGCGGTGGTGGGCGGCTCGATCCTGCTGTCCGGCGGCGTGGCCTTCGCGACCGGGAACTTCCCCGGTCAGGACGCGGCGCCCGGGCCCTCGTCGACGCCTCACGAGCGCAAGTCCCGCGAGCAGGGCGGCGGCCCCGGGTCCCGCCCCTCGCAACGTTCCGGCGCCGAGCCCTCGCCCGGCCCGTCCCGGGGGCAGGGCAAGGCCGAGGGCGAGGGCGAGCACGGCAAGACGTCCGCGCCGGGTCTGGGGAAGAAGACCACGGGCCCGAAGGCGAAGCCGACGCCTTCGCACGGTCCGGGGAACAACAACGGCACGATCCGGCCGACCCCTCCGAGCAGAACGAGCAATCCGAACAAGAAGAACGGCACAGGGACCGGGGGCACTGTCGACACCCCGCAGAACGGCCCCCAGGGCGGTGGCTCCCGGACCGACGCCCCCCTCGTCGGCGGCGGCACCGGCGGCCGGTGACCGGCGGTCAGAGGCAGCCCTCGAACTGAGGCACCCGCACGTCCGACAGGTCCAGGCCTGACGAGCCGAACCACTTGCGCATGAACGCCGCCATCGTCCCGTCCTGGTAGATCTGAGTGATGGCCCTGTTGAGCGCCTCGCAGCCGTCGGGGTCGCCCCGCCGGACGGCGATGCCCGTCCGGCGCTCGCCGAACCGGGCGTTCAGCAGCCGGAACCCGGCGCCCCTCCGCGCCTTCAGCCCGGCCAGGATGGTGTCGTTCGTGGTGATGGCGTCGATGCGGCCGTCCGCCAGCATGCCCATGCACTCGTCGTAGGAGCGCGCGGCCACCGGCACGGCCGGCACCTGCCGCTCGACCGTCACCGCCTCGGCCGCGCCCGATCCGGTGACGGCGCAGATCCGGTGCCCTTTCAGGTCGCGGACGCCGTGCACGCCGCGCTCGCCGTCGCGGACCAGGATGTCCTGGTACGACAGCAGGTACGGGCCCGCGAACGCGAGCCGCTGCTTCCATTCGGGCTCGATCCAGAACGTCAGGACCATGTCGACGTCCCCTTCGCGGAGCAGCCGTTCCCGGTCCCGCGCCAGCGCCGGGACGAAGCGGACCTTCTTTCCCATCCGCGCGGCGAGGTAGCGGGACACGTCCACGTCCAGGCCCTCGAACGCGCCGTCCGGGCGGCGGAACCCGATGCCCGGAAGGTCCGGCCGCACGCCCGCGACCAGCGTCTCCCCGCCGAGGATGGACGCCGAATCGCGTCCGGCGCACCCGCCGGGCAGGAGGAGCGCCGCCAGCGCCGCCGCGATCGGTCGCCGCATCCTCCACCTCCGCCCACGGCCCTGGCCGGTCGAGCAGGGCGCACCCGTCATCAAGGTGGCAGGCGGCCGGACGTCCCTCCACCCGGTGACCGCATGCGGTCCCCCGGCCGCCGCCCGCGGCCAGGGCCTTTCCGAGGCGCCGTAAACATCCCGTAAACGGTGTCCGCGAAGCTACGAGCACAGGAAACGACGACTGCGAACCGCGGGCCCGAGGGGAAGATCATGCGTAAGTTCAAGCTTCAGGTGCAGGTCAGCGCGGACGGCTACATGGCCGGCCCGAACGGCGAGATGGACTGGATGAGGTTCCCGTGGACCGACGACATCAGCCGGTACATCGACGCGCTGATGCGGCCGGTCGACTGCATCGTGCTGGGCCGCAGGCTCGCCGAGGGGTTCATCCCGGCCTGGGAGTCGGGGCCGGAGCACGAGACCCAGGAGTCCATCGACCAGATGAACGACACGCCCAAGGTCGTCATCTCCGACAGCCTCACCGAGTCGCCCTGGAAGAACGCCGAGATCGCGGGTGGCGACCTCACCGAGATCGTGAACGGGCTGAAGGCCCGTCCCGGCGGCGACCTGATCGCCTACGGGGGCGGCACGCTGGTCCGGGACCTGATCGGCCGGGGCCTGCTCGACGACCTCTACCTGTTCGTCAACCCCACCGCGATCGGCGCGGGCATGCCGGTGTTCCCGGAGGGCGGCTACCAGCGGCTCGACCTCGTGGAGTCGCGGCTGTTCGACTGCGGCATCGCCGTCATGCACTACACGCCGAAGCGCGCCTGACCGGCGGCGCGGACCGTCCGGCCCCCGGCGGGCGCCGGGGGCCGGACGCCCGGCGGCCCGGTCACTGCAGGAGGTGGCGCAGCTCCCCGCCGTCGCCGACGGAGCGGTAGTAGCAGGTGGGGCGGGCCTCCCCGGACGGAAGGTTCGTGTGGCAGGCGCCGCCGGTGGTGCGGTTGACGAGGTAGAGCAGGGAGTTCTGCTCGCAGTTGACGCGGACGTCCACCAGTTCGAGGACGTCGCCCGAGGTCGCGCCCTTGCGCCACAGCTCGTTGCGGGACGTCGACCACAGTACGGCGATCCGCTCTTCCAGCGTGGCCTTGAGGGCCTGGTCGTTCGCGTATCCGATGAACAGGACGTCCCCGCTGCCCGCGTCCTGGAGGACCACCGGGACGACCCGCGCCCCGGTGGCGGCGACGCCCGCCAGCTTGTCGAAGTCCAGGGTGAGCCGGGTGCCTTCTTCGAGTTCGTTCACCCCGCCATCCTGCCCGCCCGCGGCGCCGGTCGTCGCACTGACACGTCACCCCCGCTGACGGAGGAGGGCCGCCGTGGCCTCGTCGGCGGGCAGGAACGCTTCGAGGCGAAGCTCGGAGAGCGTGACGTCCACGGCGGTCGCGAACGAGGTCAGCGTGGTGATCAGGCGCAGTTCGCCACCGGGGACCCGCAGCCGGAGCGGGACGGCGAACCCGAGGTGCTCGCCCGGCGACTCCACCGGGGGCAGGTAGCCGTCCAGCTCGTCGATGAGCTCCGACAGGCCCGGATCGGGAGCCTGCCGCGCCTGGTCGCGGAGGCTGCCGGTGATGTGCCGGCCCCATTCGGCGAGGTTCTCGACGCGGCGGGCCATCCCGTCCGGGTGCAGGGCGAGGCGGAGCACGTTGACCGGCGGTTCCAGCAGGGCGGGCGCGGCGCCGTCGGTGAGGACGCCGAGCGCCGGGTTGGCGGCGACGAGTTCGCCGTGCGGCCGGACGACGACCGCCGGGTAGGGCATGTGCCCGGCGAGGATGCGGTCGAGGGCCTCGCGCACCGGGCCGAGTTCGGGGGCGTCCAGGCGCGACTCGGTGTAGACCGGCGCGTATCCGGCGGAGAGCAGGAGCCCGTTGCGCTCCCGCAGCGGCAGTTCCAGGGACTCGGCGAGCCGCACCACCATGGCGCGGCCCGGCCGTGAGCGTCCCTGTTCGAGAAAGCTCAGATGACGCTGGGTCGTGTCGGCCCTGATGGCCAGTTCGAGCTGGCTGAGGCGCCGCCGCGCCCGCCAGCCGCGCAGGTCGCGTGCGAACTGCCCGGGCTCCGCCACCACTGTCATGCCCCCATTCCACACCGGATGCGCGCGACTCCTCCATTCCCTGGAGGGAATCGCGGAGTCGCACCCGCTGCTCACAGACTGCTGGACATGCCGATCGATGTGAAGCAGATTGCCGACCGATACCTGGCCCAGTGGAACGAGCCCGACCCCGCGGCGCGGAGCGCGCTGATCCGCGATCTGTGGGCACCTGATGCGCTCCACGTGCTGGTCAACCCGCCCGAGGCGGTCCGGGACGCCGCCGCGGCGCTCGCCGTGCCCCCGCCGCCCCTGGAGGTCCACGGCCACCGCGCCCTGGACGCCCGGGTCACCAGGGCCTACGAGATGTTCGTCGCGCCGGGCGAGCATGTCTTCGAGATCGCCGAGGAGTCCTCCGTCCTGCTGCCGCACGTGGTCGCGGTCCGCTGGTCGATGGTGACCGTGGACGGCGGCGAGGCCGTCGGCGGCGGGCTGGACGTCCTCTACCTGGACGAGGACGGCCGCATCCGCACAGACCACCAGTTCGTCGGGACGCGGTGACGCGCCGCGCGGGGAGGGGCGGTCGTCAGGACGGTCGCCCCTCCGCGCGCAGGGCGAGGGCGCCGAGGGCCGCGTAGCCACCGGTGATCGCCGCCAGACCGGCCGCCGCCCGGCGCGGCACGTCGCCGCGGACGACGTGGACGACCCCGGCCGCGGTGTCGCAGACGTCCACCATCAGGCAGAGCCTCCGCCAGCGCCGCCGCGCCTCCGGGTCGCTCAGCAGGTAGCCGAGGCCGAGGGCGACCGCCCTGCTGCCGAAGATCCGGATCATGTACCTGAGCTCGGGGCCGTCGCGGTCGCCGATGCCCGCCAGCCGCACGTTGAGGCCGGGCGCGGCCAGCGCCAGCGCTCCCCAGGCCACGCGGCCGCCCGCCGCCATCTCCAGTGCTCGTTCCATGCCGCGACCCTCCCATCACGCGGCGCCACGAGCCGATTACCCCGGAGGTAAAGGGGCGAGCGGTCAGCCGGCCAGGATCGACCGCACCGTCGCGGCCACGACACGGCCCGTCTCCTCCGCGTCCAGGCGCTCGGCGCGGGTCTCCTCGGCGGCGCCGTGCAGGACGTACTGCACGACGCCGACGAGCCAGGTGATCGGCAGGTCGGTGCGGAACACCCCTTCCTCCTGGCCCCGGCGGATGATGGCCTCGACGCGTTCCGCCGGATCGGCGTGAAGTTCGCGGACGCGTCCCGCCGGAAGGGCCTCCTGCGCCGCGGCCAGCAGCGCCCTCGACTCGGCCACGAGGGACCAGCTGGACTCCACCAGCCGTGCGAGCGCCTCCCGCGGGTCGCCGGACAGGTCGACGTCCGACAGCACCGCGTCCCCCGCGCGCAGGGCGTCGACCAGGGCGGCCTCCACCAGTTCGGCCCGGTTGCGGAAGTGGCCGTAGAGCGTCATCCGCCCGACACCGGCCGCCTTGGCGATGTCGTCGGTGCTCGCGCCCGGGTCCGTGCTCAGGCATTCGCGCGCCGCGGACACGATGCGGGCGATGTTGCGCTCGGCGTCGGCGCGCCGGCGCCGGCCGGTGGTGGCGGAGGGCATGGCCGCATCTTAACTCGTATGCCACAGTACGCGTTATTCTGCTATATCTCGTATGACGCTGTACGAGTTAAGGAGTTGTCATGGCAGAAGACGTTCACCCCCCGGCCGCGCGGCCCCATCCGCTGCGCTGGCGCGTCCTGGGATTCCTCGGCGTGGCCCAGCTGATGCTGATCCTCGACGTGACGGTCGTCGCGATCGCGCTGCCGCACATGGAGGCCGACCTGGACCTGAGCCGCCAGGCCGTGACCTGGACGGTCAGCGCCTACACCCTGGCGTTCGGCGGCCTCATGCTGCTCGGAGGGCGGGCCGCCGACCTGTTCGGGGCCAGGCGCGTCGTCCTGGCCGGGCTGCTGGTCTTCACGGCCGCGTCGCTGGTCACCGGCCTGGCCGGGTCGTCCGCCATGCTGCTGGGCGGGCGCGTGGCCCAGGGCGTGGGGGCGGCGATGCTGTCGCCGTCGGCCCTCTCCCTCGTCGTCACCCTGTTCCAGGACGACGAGCGGAACAAGGCGCTCGGCGTCTGGTCCGCGCTGGGCGGCGGCGGCGCCGCCCTCGGCGTCCTGCTGGGAGGAGCGCTGACCGCCGGTCCCGGCTGGCCCTGGGTGTTCTTCGTCAACGTCCCCATCGGGCTGGTGATCTTCGCCGCGCTCGCCCGGATGCTGCCGCGCCACCGGTCGGCCGCGCCCCTCCCCCGCCTCGACGTCCTCGGCGCGCTGCTCGTCACCGCCTCGTCCGGCGCACTGATCTACGCGTTCATCCGCGCCGGGGACGACGGCTGGCTCAGCCTCGGCACCGGGTGGCCGGCGCTGCTCGCCGTGCTCGGCTACCTCGCGTTCGCCGCCAGGCAGAAGACCGCCCGCTCGCCCATGATGGACGTCTCGCTGCTGGCGCGCCGCCCGGTCGCCACCGGCACGTTCCTGATCGTGATGGCGACGGCGCTGATGATCGCGATGTTCTTCCTCGGCACGTTCTACTTCCAGCACGCCCGGGACTACGGCGCGCTGCGCACCGGCCTGCTGTTCCTCCCCATCGCGGTCGCGACGATGACCGGCGCCAACCTCACCGGCCGGTTGATCGCCGCGGCGGGTCCGCGGCGGCTCGCCGTGGCCGGGCTCGTCACCACCGCGGCGGGCATGGCCCTCCCCGCCGTCTCCCTGCATCCCGCGACCGTCGTGGCCGGCACCGCCGTCGCGGGCGCCGGGACGGGCGCGATGTTCGTCGTCGCCTCAGCGACGGCCCTCGGCCAGGTGGCGCCGCACGAGGCGGGCATCGCGTCCGGGATCGTCAGCACGTTCCACGAGTTCGGGGCCTCGGTCGGGGCCGCCGTCATCTCCAGCGTCGCGGCCGCGAGCCTCACCGGCGACACCCTCGACGGCTTCACGGACGGCTTCGTCCTCGCCGCCGTCAGCGCCGCCGTGGCGACCCTCGCGGCCGCCGTCCTGACCCCGGCCCGCCCGCGCCGCGTCGCCGAGCCGGGACCGGTGGACGCTTGACCCTGACGCGCGGGTCAAGGGTTAGCTTCTTGGCCCGCGTCCGGGACTGAGCCCGGACTCCAGGCCCTGAGGAGTGTCCCGATGCCGTCTTCGCCCCGTACCTCGCGCGTGGTCCATCTCGCCGCCGTTCCCGACGGCCTGCCGCGGCCGGAGCATTTCAGCGTCGTGGACGTCCCCGTGCCGGCGCCGGGCGACGGGGAGGTGCTGGTCCGCAACCGCTGGTTCCTGGTCTTCCCGGCACTGCGGACCCTGATCGGCGGCGGCGTGAAGGGCACCCCCTTCCCGCCGCTGCGGCCGGGCGACCCCCTGTTCGGGGCTGCGATCGGCGAGGTCGTCTCGGCGCCCGGCGACACCGGGCTCCGTCCCGGCGACCTGGTCCGGCACTGGCTGGGCTGGCGCGAGCACGCCGTCGTGCCCGCCGACCAGTGCACGCCGCTGGACGGGACCCTGCCCGATCCGGTCGCGCACCTCGGCCAGGCGGACGTCGCGTACACGGCGCTGACCCGGGACGCCCGCGTCCGTCCCGGCGACACCGTGTTCGTCTCCGGCGCCGCGGGCGGGGTCGGCTCGCTGGCCGGCCAGATCGCCCGCCTGCTCGGCGCGGGCCGGGTGATCGGCAGCACGGGTTCGCCGGGCAAGGCCGGCCGCCTGGTGTCCGAACTGGGGTACGACGCCGCCGTGATCCGGGGCGGGCGGCCCATCGCCGAGCAGCTGGCGGAGGCCGCCCCCGACGGGATCGACGTCCTCGTGGACAACGTCGGCGGCGAGCAGCTCCAGGCCGCGATCACCGCCGCCGGGCCCGGTGCGCGGTTCGTCCTCGTCGGGACGCTGGCCGGGCAGCTCGCGCCGGACCGCGCCGGCACCACGGCGCCGGTCGAGGTCGACACGTTCCAGCTCATCGCCAAGCGCATCGAGATGCGCGGTTTCGGCGGGCTGGACGACGCCGGGGAGCGCCCGGAGTGGGCCGAGCGCTTCGGCGCCTGGCTGCGCTCCGGCGACATCACCTTTCCGCACGTGCGCGTCGCGGGCATCGAGAACGCCCCGCGGGCGTTGCACGAACTGATCAGCGGACGGCACCTGGGAGCCGTCATCGTCGAGCTGTGACGTCCTGAGAGGAGACCACATGCGGATCGGCGACGCCGCCGCGGCGGCGGGAACGACCCCGCGGGCCCTGCGGTTCTACGAGCAGCGCGGCCTCCTGCCGCCGCCGTCCCGCACCTCCGGCGGGCAGCGCCGGTACGGACCCCGCGAGGTGGCCCGGGTGCTGACCATCCGCCGCCTGCTGTCCCTCGGGCTGACCGTCGAGGACATCCGCGGCTGCGCCGACCGGCTCGACCTCCTGGACGGCGACGCGCTCCCGCCCTACGGCGGCCCCGGCTGCACGCGCAGCGCCGGGGTCGCCCGCCGCCGCCTCGCCGCCCTCGACGCCGAGATCGCCCGGCTGACGGAGCTGCGCGACGCGCTCGCCGCCCGGATCGGCGAGCCCGCGGACAGGTAGGGCGCCCAGTCATCTGACAGATGAGCCGCCGGCGGCGGTCTCCGTAGCTTCGATCGCGTCACCATGCCGCGCCTTCGAGGGAGAGACCATATGACCAAGGAACCGCTGCGCGTCGCGATCATCATCGGGAGCACGCGCGAGGGACGGTTCGGGCCGACCGTGGGGACCTGGTTCGCCGAGCGGGCCCGGGAGCGCGACGACCTGACCGTCGACGTGGTCGACGTCGCGGACGAGCCGCCGCCCGCCGCGCTCGGGGCGCCGACGTCCGAGGGGTTCGCGCGCGTGACCCGGACGCTGCACGAGGCCGACGCCTACGTCGTGGTGACCTGCGAGTACAACCACAGCTTCCCCGGCACGCTGAAGAACCTGATCGACACCCACTTCCACGAGTGGCGGGCCAAGCCCGTCGCGTTCGTCTCGTACGGCGGACTGGCCGGCGGGCTGCGGTCCGTCGAGCACCTCCGGGGCGTCTTCGCCGAACTGCACGCCGTGACCGTCCGCGACACCGTCAGCTTCCACCACCCGTGGAACTGGTTCGGCGACGACGGCCGGCCGAACGACCCCGAGGGGGCGTCCGCGGCGGCCAAGGGGATGCTCGACCAGCTCGCCTGGTGGGGGCACGCGCTGCGCGACGCACGGGCCGTCCGCCCGTACGGGGGCTGAGGTGACCGTGACGGCCGAGGCCCCGCCGCGGGGCCGGACGGCGCCGGACCCGATGGCGGTCGTGCTGGTGCTCGTCCTCGGCTCCATCATGATCACGCTGGACACCACGGTCGTGAACGTCGCCGTCGACCGGCTGTCGCAGGAGTTCCGCGCGCCGCTCGGCACGATCCAGTGGGTGGCGACCGGGTACTCGCTCGCGCTCGGCGCCGTGATCCCGTCCAGCGCCTGGGCGGTCGGGCGGTTCGGCGCCCGCCGGCTGTACCTGGGCGCGATCGCGGCGTTCGGGGCCGGGTCGCTGCTCGCCGGGCTGGCGTGGAACATCGAGTCGCTGATCGCGTTCCGGGTCGTGCAGGGGTTCAGCGGCGGGCTGGTGATGCCGGTCGGCATGACGATCCTGCTGCGCGCCGCCGGGCCCGAGCGGCTCGGCCGGCTGATGAGCACCCTCGGCCTCGCGATCCTCGTCGGGCCGCTCGCCGGGCCCGTCCTCGGCGGCTGGCTGATCGACGAGGTGTCGTGGCGGTGGATGTTCTTCGTGAACCTGCCCGTCGCGGCGGCCGTGGTGGCGCTGGCCTCGCGGTTCTTCCCGCGCGACGCCCCGGCGGAGGCGACCCCGCTGGACGTCCCCGGCCTGCTGACACTCTCGCCTGGCATCGCCGCCGTGCTGTACGGCGTGACGACGGGCGGCGACCGCGGCGCGTTCGGCTCGCCCGCGGTCGTGGCGCCGATGGCCGCGGGCGGGGTGCTGATCGCCGCGTTCGCCGTCCGGGCGCTGACGGCCCGGCATCCGCTGATCGACCTGCGCGGCTTCCGGGACCGGACGTTCGCCGCCGCGACCGGCACGCTGACCCTGTTCTCGTTCGGCTACTTCGGCTCGATGCTGCTGCTCCCGCTGTACCTGCAGGTCGTCCGGGGCGAGAGCGCGACGATGGCGGGGGTGCTCGGCATCCCGTTCGCGCTCGGTTCCGGGACGGCGATGCAGGTCGCGGGCCGGATCGCCGACCGGGTGCCGCCCGGGCGGCTGGTCCCCGTGTCGGTCGCGACGGCGCTCGCCGGATTCGCCCTGTTCACCGCCCAGCTCGACGCGGACGCGCCCTACTGGGGGCTGTGCGCCACGATGCTGCTGATGGGCGCGGGCGGCGGCGCGACGATGATGCCCGCGATGACGGCGGCGACCCGCGGCCTGGCCCGCGACCGGGCCCCGGCGGCGAGCGCGACGGTCAACCTGGTCAACACGATGTCGGGCGCGATCGGGATGGCGACGGCGTCGGTCGTGCTGTCGTCGCTGATGAGCGGCCTGGTGCCGGGCGGGCGGGGTGGCGCGCTCCAGGCCGTCCACGGGCTCGGCCCGGACGGGCGCCGGGCGGTCGCCGAGCCGCTGGCGGACGCGTTCCAGCACACCTACCTGCTCGCGGCCGGCATGCTGGCCCTCGCCCTCGTCCCGGCGCTGCTGCTGCCGCGCCGCCCCGCCCGTCGTCCTGATCGCCGGTGAGGCGACCCCCGCCCAGGAGGCCAACGACCTCGGCTGGATCTTTCTCGCCTTCGCAATCTTCAATACCTACA
>NZ_JBFARL010000231.1:0-11511 GCF_040674655.1 Actinomadura sp. NPDC049753
ATCGCCGACAGGCTGATCAGCGCCGCCCCGGTGAGCGCCTTGTCCGCGATCGGGTCGGCGATCTTGCCGAAGTCGGTGGCGGGCAAGTGCGTCGAGGACTTCGAGTCGCTCAGGCAGGTGCTCGTGCCGGAGCCGCGGCACTGATTCGGACGTGGCCCGTACGTCGACGTCGACAACCAGGGCGGCGCGCACGCCGCCGTCCGGCACCTGCTGGCCTCGGGCCGCCGCCGGATCGGCACCATCGCCGGGCCCGCCGACATGGGCGCCGCCGTGGACCGCCTCGCCGGCTACCGGCTCGCGGCGCGCGAGGCCGGGATCGGCGTCAACGGACTGGTCTGCCAGGGCGACTTCGGCCGGCTGTCCGGCGAGCGGGCGATGCGCCGCCTGCTGGAGCGCCGGCCGGACGTCGACGCCGTGCTCGCCGCGTCCGACCAGATGGCGGTCGGCGCGCTGAGCGCGCTGCGCCGGGCGGGGCGCCGCGTCCCCGACGACGTCGCGGTCGTCGGGTTCGACGACGCTCCGGTGGCCCAGCAGGTCCGCCCCCGGCTGACGACCGTCCGGCAGCCGGCCGAGGACCTCGGCGCCCGCCTGGCGCGCGAACTGCGCGCCTGCACCGGAGGCCGGCCGAACACCGAGCGCGGCGTCGTGCTGCGCACCAAGTTGATCATTCGGGAGTCCGGCTGACGGACCGGGGCCGCGCGGCCCCCGCCCACCCCGGCACCACCACCGCCGTGCTCCCCCGGCGGTGGAGACCGCCAAGCCCGGACACCGGGCGCGACAGGAAGGAACACAGGTGAGAAGACAGCAAAGATGGCGCGCGTTAACGGCAGCGGGCGCGACGCTGGCCCTGCTCTGCGGCGGCCTGGGCGTGATGGCCCCGGCCCACGCCGCCGCGGTCGCGTGCAAGGTCGTCTACAAGAAGAACGACTGGGGGAGCGGCTTCACCGCGAGCATCGACATCACCAACCAGGGTGACGCGCTGGACGGCTGGAAGCTGACCTACTCCTACTCGGGGAACCAGAAGCTGGCGAGCGGCTGGTCGGCGAAGTGGTCGCAGTCGGGCCAGCAGGTCACCGCCGAGAACGAGAGCTGGAACAGGGCGCTCGCCTCCGGCGCCTCGGTCAACGTCGGCGCGCAGTTCACCTACAGCGGGACGAACACCGACCCCACCGTGTTCAGCCTCAACGGCACGCCGTGCAACCAGAGCTCGTCCGCCCCGACGGTGGCGCTGACGAGCCCGTCCGCCGGAGCGACGTACTCGGTGGGCGCCGCGGTGCCGATCTCCGCCACCGCGGCGGCCGGCTCCGGAGCGACCGTCTCCAAGGTCGAGTTCTTCGACCAGGACGGGTCGCTCGGCGCCGCCGACACCACGGCCCCGTACGGGCTGAACTGGACGCCCGCGGCGGCCGGCTCGTACTCGCTCTACGCCAAGGTGACCGACAGCACCGGCGCGACGGCCGAGTCCGCGCCGGTGGGCGTCACGGTGACGGCGGCGGCGAGCGTCGTGGCGAGCCCGGCCGCGCTGACCGTCGCGCAGGGCGCGAAGGCCGCGTACGCGGTGAAGCTGTCGCAGGCCCCGTCCTCGTCCGTGACCGTGACGACGACCCGGACCGCGGGCAACTCGGGGCTGTCGGTGACCGGCGGCGGCACGCTGACCTTCACGCCGCAGAACTGGTCCACCGCCCAGAACGTGACGATCACCGCGGACGCCTCCGGAACGGGCCAGGCGACGTTCACCTCCGCCGCGCCCGGCTACGCGGCCGCGAAGGTCACCGCGACCGAGGTGGCCACCTCCGGCGACGCCTACACCCAGCGGTTCCTCGACCAGTACAACAAGATCAAGGACCCGGCGAACGGCTACTTCAGCCCCGAGGGCATCCCGTACCACTCGGTGGAGACGTTCATGGTCGAGGCCCCCGACCACGGGCACGAGACGACGTCGGAGGCCTACAGCTACCTCATCTGGCTGGAGGCCATGTACGGCAAGGTCACGCAGAACTGGGCCCCCTTCAACGCCTCCTGGGCGCTGATGGAGAAGTACATGATCCCGACGCACGCGGACCAGCCGACGAACTCCTTCTACAACGCCTCCAAGCCCGCCACCTACGCCGCCGAGCATCCCGCGGTGAGCGACTACCCGTCGCTGATCGACGGCAGCGTCCCGGTCGGCCAGGACCCGATCGCGAGCGAGCTGAAGTCCGCCTACGGCACCGACGACATCTACGGCATGCACTGGCTGCAGGACGTGGACAACGTCTACGGGTACGGCAACACCCCCGGCGGCGGCTGCGAGCAGGGTCCGAGCGCGGACGGCCCCTCCTACATCAACACCTACCAGCGCGGTTCGCAGGAGTCGGTGTTCGAGACCGTTCCGCAGCCGACGTGCGACAAGTTCGCCTTCGGCGGCCCCAACGGCTACCTCGACCTGTTCATCAAGGACTCCTCCTACGCCAAGCAGTGGAAGTTCACCGACGCGCCGGACGCCGACGCGCGCGCCATCCAGGCCGCGTACTGGGCGAACGCCTGGGCCAAGGACCAGGGCAAGTCGGGCGACGTCTCGGCCACCGTGGCCAAGGCGGGCAAGATGGGCGACTACCTGCGCTACTCGTTCTTCGACAAGTACTTCAAGAAGATCGGTGACTGCCACTCGCCCTCGTCCTGCCCGGCCGGGTCGGGCAAGGACAGCGAGCACTACCTGCTGTCCTGGTACTACGCGTGGGGCGGCGCGAACGACACGAACGCCGGCTGGGCCTGGCGCATCGGCGACGGCGCCTCGCACTTCGGCTACCAGAACCCCCTGGCCGCCTACGCGCTGGTGAACGACGCCGCGCTCGCGCCCAAGGGCGCGACGGCCAAGGCCGACTGGAGCAAGAGCCTCACCCGGCAGCTCCAGCTCTACAAGTGGCTCCAGTCCGCCGAGGGCGCGATCGCCGGAGGCGTCACCAACAGCTGGGAGGGCAGCTACAGCACGCCGCCGACCGGCCTGACCGAGTTCTTCGGCATGGCCTACGACTGGCAGCCCGTCTACCACGACCCGCCGAGCAACCAGTGGTTCGGCTTCCAGGCGTGGTCGATGGAGCGCGTGGCCGAGTACTACCAGGTCACCGGCGACGCGTCCGCCAAGGCGATCCTCGACAAGTGGGTCGCCTGGGCGCTGTCGCAGACGACGGTCGACCCGTCCACGGGCGGGATCAAGATCCCCTCCACCCTCAAGTGGACGGGGCAGCCGGACGCGAACTGGTCGACCGCCACCGGGATGCCGCCCGCCAACACCGGGCTGCACGTCTCGGTGCAGGACTACACCGACGACGTCGGCGTGGCCGCCGCGTACGCCAAGACGCTGACGTACTACGCCGCCAAGTCCGGTGACGCCGCCGCCAAGCAGGCCGCCAAGGACCTGCTCGACGCGATCTGGAAGCACACCGACGCCAAGGGCGTCTCCGTCCAGGAGACCAGGTCCGACTACAAGCGCCTCGTCGACCCGGTCTACGTCCCCTCCGGCTGGAGCGGCAAGATGCCGAACGGCGACCCGATCAACTCCAGCTCGACCTTCATGTCCATCCGTTCCTTCTACAAGAGCGACCCCGACTACGCGCGCGTGTGGGCGTACGCCAGCGGCCAGAGTTCCACGGCGCCGGTGTTCACCTACCACCGCTTCTGGGCCCAGGCGGACATAGCCCTCGCCATGGCCGACTACGGCCGCCTCTTCAACGAGTGACCAACGGCGCGAGGGCCCGTCGCGACGCCTGCCGCGACGGGCCCTCCGCTCGTCCAAGGGGCCCGCCACCAGGAGCGACGTCCGTGTATGCGAACATATGTTCGTGTCCGCCGGTGCGACGATCCTGCATGCCGACCTGGACGCGTTCTACGCGTCGGTCGAGCAGCGGGACGATCCCGCCCTGCGGGGGCGGCCGGTGATCGTCGGGACGGGCGTGGTGCTGGCGGCGAGCTACGAGGCCAGGGCCTGCGGCGTGCGGACGGCGATGAGCGGCGGGCAGGCCCGCCGGCTCTGCCCGCGGGCGGTCGTCGTCCGGCCGCGCATGAGCGCCTACAGCGCGGCGAGCAAGGCGGTCTTCGCGGTGTTCCGGGCCACGACGCCGCTGGTGGAGGGCCTGTCGATCGACGAGGCGTTCCTCGACGCCAGCGGGCTGCGCCGCCCCCCGGCGCAGGTGGCCGTCCGGCTGCGGCGCGAGATCGCCGAGGAGGTCGGGCTGCCGGTCACGGTCGGGGTCGCGCGCACCAAGTTCCTCGCCAAGGTCGCCAGCGGCGTCGCCAAGCCCGACGGGCTGCTGGTGGTGCCGCCGGACGGCGAGCTGGAGTTCCTCCGCCCGCTGCCGGTGCGGCGGCTGTGGGGCGTGGGGCCCGCGACGGCGGCCAAGCTCGCCGGGTTCGGCGTGACGACAGTCGGGGACGTGGCCGCGATGCCGGAGTCCACACTGGTGTCGATGCTCGGCCCGGGGGCGGGCCGCCACCTGTACGCGCTGGCGCACAACCGCGACCCGCGCCCCGTGCGTACGGGCGTGCGGCGGCGGTCCATGGGGGCGCAGCGGGCGCTCGGCCGCCGTGCCCGGTCGGCGGCGGAGCTGGACGCGATGCTCGTCGGGCTGGCCGACCGGCTCGGCGGGCGGCTGCGCAAGGCCCGCCGCGTCTGCCGGACGGTCACCCTCCGGCTGCGGTTCGGCGACTACGCCCGGGCCACCCGCTCGCACACGCTGGCCCAGGCCACCGCCGAGACCTCCGTGGTCCTGGCCGCGGCGCGGGGCCTGCTCGCCGCCGCCGGGCCGATGATCGACGAGCGCGGCCTGACGCTGATCGGCCTCTCGCTGGGCAACCTGCACGACGACGGCGCCGTCCAGCTCACCCTGCCGTTCGACCAGGCGATGGCGGTGGACGGCGCGGTCGACGGCGTCCGCGACCGGTTCGGCTCGTCCGCCATCACCCGCGCCGTGCTGCTCGGCCGGGACCAGGGCGACCCGGTGCCGCTGCTTCCCGACTGAGACGGCGCGCCCCCGCGGTCAGGACGGCTCGACGATCCCGAGGCCGTCCGCGCCGACCTGGACGGCGGACTCGTCCAGCGCCGACTCCGTGATCGGCTGGAGGCGCCCGTCCAGGTCGAGGACGGGGCTGGCCTCCTTGTACCAGGACTTGATCACCGCGTTGCCCCAGAAGTCGCGGCGGCGGTCGTCGTGCACGTTCCACCGGAACGTCTCGTGGTCCGGGTCGCCCGTGTAGTAGTCCGAGGTGTAGATCTCGACCCGGTGCCCGTCCGGGTCGCGGAGGTACACGTAGAAGGCGTTGGACACGCCGTGCCGCCCGGGGCCGCGCTCGATGTGGTGCTCCTTGCGCAGCGAGCCGAACACGTCGGCGGTGCGCAGCACCTGATGGGACTCGTGCGTCGCCATTCCGACGTGGTGCAGCCTGGGGCCGGCGCCGCCGGTGAACGCCACGTCGTGCACGGTCTGCTTGCGGTACATCCACGCGGCGTAGAGCTCGTGCTCGTCGCCTCGATCGTCTCCGAGCCGGACTCGAGGAGGGACGAAGTCCCGTGCAGTACGATCGCAAATCGTATGCGAAATCCTCTAGGAGGTGCTGGACGGATGCGCGACCTCGCCGTTCGCGCGTTCGCGCGTTCGCGCCGGACAGCCCGGCGGACGCCCCGCCCGTGCTGCTCGTCCACGGCTTCGGCTCCGACGGGCGGGCTGACTGGATCGAGACCGGGATGGTCGACGCCCTGACCGTCGTCGGGCGGACCGTCCTCGTCCCGGACCTGCCCGGCCACGGGGAGAGCGCCGCGCCCGCCTCGTCGGACGAGGCCGCCGCGCCCGCGGTCGCCGCCGCCCTGGTGGCCGCCGTGGACCGGGCGGGGACCGAGACGTTCGACGTGGTCGGCTACTCCCTGGGCGCCAGGATCGCCTGGGAGCTGCCGTCGGCCGCCCCGGGACGGGTGGAACGCGCCGTCCCGGGCGGGTTGAGCCCTGTCGAGCCCTTCACCGCCGTCGACATCGACGCGTTCCGGCGCGCCGTCCGCGAAGGCGCGGAGTGCGACGACCCGTTCACCGCCGCGATCGCGGCCATGGTCAGGGCGCGGGGCGACCGCGCCGCCGGGCTCGCGCTCTGCGTCGAGGGGCTGCGCGCGACGCCGTTCGAGGGCGGTCCGTGGAACGCGAAGGTTCTTCCCGTCTTCGTCGTCGGAGAGAATGATGAGCTGACACGAGGAATCGGCCGGCTCGCCGAGGAGCTCGGCGAGGCGGAACTGGTCACCGTGCCCGGCGCCCACCACGAGGTGCTGGGCGGCCCGCACTGGCGTGTGGCCGTCCTGGACGCGCTGTCGCGGTGACCGGGCCGGCGAACACGTCCGGGGGGCGCGGGCCGAGGATGAGGAGAACCGGGTGAGTGCCGCGAAGAAGCAGGACCAGACCAAGGCGAGCAAGGCCGAGTTCTGCTACGAGCTGCTGCGGTCGCGCATCCTCGAAGGCACCTACGTGCCCGGATACCGGCTGGTCATCAACCAGCTCGCCCAGGAGACCGGGGTCAGCACGATCCCGCTGCGCGAGGCGCTGCGCCGGCTGCAGTCCGACGGGCTCGTCGAGGTGGTGCGCAACGTCGGCGCCCGCGTCGCGGTCTTCGACGCCGAGCAGGTCGAGCACACGCTGCAGATCCTCGCCCGGCTGGAGGGCTACGCCACCGCGATCTCCGCGCCGTTCATGACGGCCGCGCACATCGACGCCTCCCGCAAGATCAACGACCGGATGGTGGAGGCGCTGGAGGAGTTCGACCCGACCGCGTTCACGGCGCTCAACCGCGAGTTCCACTTCTCGATCTACGAGCACTGCCCGGACGCGCACCTGCGCTCCCTGCTCGAAGCCGAGTGGACCCGGCTGGACCACATGCGCCGCTCGACCTTCAGCTACGTCCCCGGCCGCGCCCGCCGCTCCGTGGTCGAGCACGGGCACATCCTCGACCTCATCACCGGCGGCGGCGACCCGGCCGAGATCGAGCGCATCGCCTGCGCGCACAAGAACGCCACCGCCGACGCCCTCCACAGCGCGCACCCCGTCCCGCACAAGTGACCTGGAGGCCGAACGCGCCGTTCCCACCGGGCGAGTGATGGGGACGGCGCGTGCGGGCCCTGGACGCCGGCGCGGGCCGGCATGCTCCGCGCGGCTACACGAGCAACTGGCCGCCGTCCACCTGGATCACCGCGCCGGTGATGTGGTCGGCCCGGTCGGAGGCGAGGAACAGCACCAGCGGGGCGACGTCGCCGGTCGTGGCGACCTGCCGAGCGGGATGCGGGACTCCCATGCGGCGCGGGCCTGCGGGTCGTCCATCGGCCCGGCCGTCATCGGCGTGTGGACGGGCCCCGGCGCGACGCCGTTGACCCGGATGCCGTGGCCCGCGAGCTCCAGGGTGGCGGTGCGGGTGAGGGCGTCCACGGCCGCTTTGGTGGCCTCGTAGTGGCCGAGGCCCGCGGTGGGCCGGCGGGCGCCGATCGAGCTGATGTTGACGATCCGCCGTCTACGGGATGCCCGGCCACCCACCGGTGCTCACCGACGTGCTGTTCCCCGCGATCGTGCGCGCCGCCGGGATCGCCCGTGACGACTACCTGCTGTCCACCAAGCTGTGGCTGGAGGGGTACCCGGGCAGACGCTGCGCGACCAGCTCACGGGCGCGCTGTTCCGCGTCGGCGCCGACCACGCGGACGTGGCCGTCCTCGGCGACATCGACCTGCGGCGGCTCGCCGAGGACCTCGCCGCGCTGGAGAAGGAGGGGCTGCTCGGCTGCTGGGGCGTCAACAACTGGTCCGCCACGGCGATCCGGACGATCCGCGGGCACCCCCTCGCCGCGGGCTCCCCGGGCCCGCAGCTCGCCCAGCTGAAGTACAGCCCGTGCCGGCGATCCGTCCCCGACGGCGAGCCGTTCGCCGCCGTCTTCGCCGAGGGCGTGGCCATGCAGGCGTCGGACGTCCTGGAGGGCGGCATCCTCGCCGGGAACATCGAGCCCTCGCGGCAGATCGGACGGGACCCGGGCGGGATACGCCCCCGCGTCCAGGAGGCCGCCGAGGGCATCGCCGCGCTCGGGGCCGAGCTGGACGCCACGCCGGCGCAGTTGTGCATCGCCTTCACGCTCACGCATCCCGCGACCGCGACCGTCCTCTTCGGCGCGAGCGGCATGCGGCAGCTGACCGACAACATCGCGGCGCTGGACGTGCTCGAGCGCGTCGGCGCGGAGCGTCTGCGGGCCCTGATGGAGCCGTTCTGGGCTGACCGCGACGTCGTGGACCCCGAAGGCCCGTGAGCTGCGGGCGGTGAGCCGCGTCCGGACCGGCGGGGGTCCGGACGCGAGCCGCCGGACACCCACGGCGATCGCCGGCACGCCTCGCGCATCGATCGGGTAACGCCGCCCCGGGGGAGAGCCCCGCGTCGGGGAGGATGCCGGTGCGTCCGCCGGCGGGGCCGCGGTCTTGGAGAAGCACGGCCCCGGGAAAGCACGGGCCCGCGTCCCGTGGGTTCGCGGTGGCGGGACGCGGCCCGAGGTCCCAGCATGGAAAGGATGGTCGTGGTGATTTCCGCGCCACGCAGGCGCAGGTCGCCTCCGTGGTTCGGGACGGAGACGAGGCGCGCCCTCGTCGCCGGGGCGGCGGTCGCGGGGCTGGCGCTCCTCGCGGGCTGGCCGTACTGGCGCGGCCATCCGGCCGCCGCCGCGATCACGGCGGCCAGCTGCGGCGCCATCGCCCTGGTGGGCGTGCTGCTCGCGACCGGGCCCCGCACCCGCCGCACCGGGCTGCTGTTCGCGGCCGCGTCGGTGTGCTGGGCGGTGAACTGGGCCGCGAGCTGGGACGCGACCATCGGACCCATCATGTCGCCCTACGCCCAGGCCGACTTCTACCTCGCGCTCGCCGTCGGCGTCCTGCTCTACCCGGGCGGGCGCCTTGAATACCTCGCAGACCGGATCTGGACGGGCGTGGCGTGCCTCGTCCTGTGGGGCTGCCCCACGGCGCTGTGGGTCACCTCCGAGCCGGAATGGGCGGCGTTCCGGGGCGAGTCGGTGTGGTGGCCCGCCCTCTACCCCGACCTGGAGGTCTTCAAGGTCGTCCTTCAGGTGTCCGCCGCGCTGTACCTCCTGCTCGCCCTGTCGTTCGCCGTCGTCCTCCTGCTTCGGCTGCCGCGGATGGGCCGGCTGCGGCGCCTGCTCGCCCTGCCCGTGACGGTCGCGATCGGGTTCGTCGGCGTCTCGGCCGCGTTCACCCAGAAGCCGATCATGGAGGCGTCGATCCCGCTGGACGACCTGCTGCACGTCTACGTGGTGCAGGGCGCGGTCGTCGTGCTCGTCCCGCTGACGCTGCTGGCGTCCGGGCTGCGGGTCCGCATCGCCGAGCTGGCCGTCGCGGGCCGCATGCTCCGGCTGACCGCCCCGGTGTCGGTGGAGAGGATCCGCGACGCGCTGCGCGACGTCCTGCACGACCCGACCCTGGAGCTGTGGTTCTGGGCGCCGACGGAGGGCGGCTACGTCGACACCGCCGGGCGCCCCGTCGACCTGGGCCCGGAGACGGACGGCGCGGACGGCGAGGCGCGGGACGATCCCGCGGGGGAGGGAGGGCGCTGGCGGCACCGGGTGCGCGGCGCGTCCGGGGAGCCGCTCGCCGTCGTCGAGCTCGGTGGCGCCCTGCGCGACCACGGCTCCCTCGTCGAGGCCGCGCTCGCCGCGGGCGGCCGGGCGCTGGAGACCGCGCGGCTGCAGGCCGGCGTCCAGGCGGGCCTGGAACAGGTCAGGGCCGCCTACCGGCGCCTCGTGCGGGCCGAGGCCGCCGAGCGCGAGCGGCTCGCCCGCGACCTGCACGACGGCGCGCAGCAGCGGCTGCTCGCGCTCGGCGCGATGCTCGCCACGCTGGAGGCCGTCACCGGCGACCCGGCGGTCAAGGAGCACGCCCGCGCCTGCCGCGCCGAGCTGAAGGAGGCCCTCGCCCAGCTGCGGGCGCTGGCCCGGGAGGTGCAGCCGGCGCTGCTCGTCCAGGACGGTCTCGGCCCGGCGCTGGAGGTCGTCGCCGAGCGGCTCGGCACCCGGGTCGCGCTCGACGTCACCCCGCGCCGGTTCTCCCGCGAGATCGAGTCCACGCTTTACTCCGCGCTGTGCGAGACGCTGTCGTACGCTGTCGAGGGCGCGCGTGCCACCCGGGTCCTCGTGCGGGTCGGCGAGGAGGGCGGACGCGTGGTCGCCGAGGTCGGGCTCGACGGCGCCCGCCCCGGAGGCCCGGCCGCCGATCCCGTCGCCGACCTGGCCGGTCCGTCCGGCCGGATCAGGGCGCTGCGCGGTGAGATGGAAATCGGCGGCGGCCCCCGCGCGGGCCTGACGGTAAGGATGGACCTCCCATGCGAGTAGCCGTGGCGGAGGACAGCGGGATCTTCCGGCAGGCTCTGGTCACCCTCCTCACCACGGTCGGGATCGACGTGGTGGCGTCCGCCGGTTCGGGCGAGGAGCTGCTGGCCCGCGTCGCGGACGACCCGCCCGACGTCGCCATCCTCGACCTGCACATGCCGCCCACGTTCACCGACGAGGGCGTCGTCGCGGCGCGCCGGCTCCTGGAGCGCCACCCCGGCCTCGGCGTCCTGGTCCTGTCGGCCTTCAACGAGACCCCGCAGGCGATGGAGCTGTTCCGCGGCCGGCCGCGCGGCGTCGGATACCTGCTGAAGGACCATGTCACGGACGTGGAGAACCTGCGTTCGGCGCTGGAGCGGGTCGGCCGCGGCGAGGTCGTCATCGACCCCGACGTGGTGACCAGGCTGGTCGAGGCGCGGCACCGCGAGCAGGAGCTGTCCCGGCTGTCGGGGCGCGAGCGGGAGGTCCTGGCGCTGATGGCGGAGGGGCACTCCAACGCCGGCATCGGCAAGCGGCTGCACCTGTCCGCCCGGACGGTCGAGGACCACGTGCGGGCCATCTTCGCCAAGCTCAAGATCACCACGCCCGGCGGGGCGCCCGGCCCCCAGGACAGCAACAAACGGGTGCTCGCCGTCCTGACCTGGCTTCGCGCCGCCGAGACCCGCTGACCGCGACCCGGCGGCCGGGTGCGCGGTCGTCGCGTGCGCCCGCGCCCGCGCATCGATCGGGTAACGGCCCCTCGCGCCGCACGGCGGCCGTGGGGAAAACTGTCCGTGCGAGTCCGGTCGCGTCAGGTGACCCCGGTGGTGGCCCCCGTACGCCACCGCGAGGCGCCACGGTCCCGAAAGCGGGCGCGTGACGCGGCCGTTCCCGGCACGGTCCCATACTCCCCGGCGCCGCTCTGGGCGCGCATCCGGGAAAACCCCCGTCCCGGACGGTGGTTTCCCGGGACGACACGGAAGGATCGCGGTGAGGCCCGTCTCCCGGTGGCCGCCGTGGCTCGGCGCGCGGGTGCGCCGCGCCCTGGCCTCGGGCGCGGCGGAGCCGGCGCGGCAGGTCGGGGACCGACAGGGCCTCGGCGCTCGTCCACAGCGGCACGTCGGCGAGCCCCTCGACGGGCGGGATGACCGGTTCGCT
>NZ_JBFARL010000232.1:0-11507 GCF_040674655.1 Actinomadura sp. NPDC049753
GCCGCCAGCGAGGCGGCGGTCGGCGGCGGCGGCGCGCCGGGCGTCGTCCTGCCGAGCGCGGCGGTCTCGGTGCCCGAGCCGTACGCGGCCCGGCTGCGGCGGGGAGCGCCCGCCGTGATGGGGCGGGTCGAGGACGGCCGGTGCCTGCTCGACCTGCGGTCCGTGCCGCCGGACCAGGACGGCGTCCTCGCCGAGGCCGTCCTGGCCCAGGCCGACCGGGCGGCCCGATGACGCACGTCGTCGCGACCGCCGGCCACGTCGACCACGGCAAGTCCACGCTCGTCCGCGCCCTCACCGGGATGGAGCCCGACCGGCTGGAGGAGGAGCGGCGGCGCGGCCTCACCATCGAGCTGGGCTTCGCCTGGACGGCCCTGCCGGGCGGCGACCGGATCGCCTTCGTGGACGTCCCCGGGCACGAGCGGCTCGTCACCACGATGCTCGCCGGCGTCGGGCCCGTCCCGGCCGTGGTGTTCGTGGTGGCCGCCGACCAGGGCTGGCAGCGCCAGTCCGAGGAGCACCTGGCGGTCCTGGACGCGCTCGGCGTCCGGCACGGCCTCCTCGTCGTGACGCGCCGCGACCTCGCCGACGCGGCGGCGGCCGACCGGGTGCGGGAGGACGCCCTCGCCCACCTCGCGGCCACCTCGCTCGGCCGGGTCGAAGCGGTCACGGTCAGCGGCGCCACGGGCGACGGCCTCGACGAGCTGCGCGCGGCGCTGGAACGGCTCACCCGCTCCCTCCCCGAACCCGATCGGAACGCCGACGTCCGCCTCTGGATCGACCGGGTCTTCACCGTCCGCGGCAGGGGCACGGTCGTCACCGGCACGCTCGGCGCGGGGACGATCGGCGTCGGCGACCGCCTCGCTGCCGGCGACGCCCTCCTCCGCGTGCGGGGGCTCCAGAGCCTCAAGGAGGACCACGAAGAGGTCGACGCCGTCGCACGCGTCGCCGTCAACCTGCACGGGAACGCGGGGGACGTCGGCCGGGGCGACGCCCTGCTCACCCCCGGGCGCTGGCTCACCGCCGACGTGGTCGACGTCCGGCTTCGCGGCGACGCCGCGTCCGACCTGCCGCGCGAGCTGACGCTGCACGCGGGGACGGCGGCGGTCCCGGTCCACGTCCGCCCGCTGGGGGACGACACGGCGCGGCTGTCGCTGCGCCGCCCGCTGCCGCTGCGCGTCGGGGACGTCGCCCTGCTGCGCGACCCCGGGCGGCACCGCGTCCCGGCGGGCGTGACGGTCCTGGACGTCCGTCCCGAGCCGTTCGCGCGGCGCGGCGCGGCGGCCGCGCGGGCCCGCGTGCTCGCCGCGATGACCGGGCGCCCGGACGGCGCCGAGGAGGTCCGCCGCCGGGGCCTGATCCGGCGGTCGGACCTGGTCGCGATGGGAGTGCCCGTCCCCTTCGAGCCGGTGGCGGGGGAGTGGCTCGCCGACCCCGCCCTGTGGAAGGACCTGCGCGGGCGCCTCGCGTCGGCCGTCGAGGAGCACGCCGCGGCGAACCCCACCGACCCCGGCCTCCCGGCCGACGCCGCGCGCCGCGCCCTCGGCCTCCCCGACCGCGTCCTCGTCGACGCCCTCGCCGGGGGCCTCCTGCGGCGCGACGGCAGGATCTACGGCCGGACGACCGCGCCCGAGCTGCCGCCGCCCGTGCGCGAGGCCGTCGACGCCGTCCGCCGCGACCTGGCCGCGGCCCCGTTCCAGGCGCCGGACGCGAACCGGCTCGCCGAACTCGGCCTCACGCCGAGGCTGCTCGCCGTCGCCGCCGCGACCGGCGCGCTCCTCAGGGTGGCCGACGGCGTCGTCCTGCTGCCCGGCGACGACGCCCGCGCCGCCGGGCTGCTCGCCGGGCTCGGCGGCCCCTTCACGCTGAGCGAGGCGCGCCGCGCGCTCGGCACGACCCGCCGCGTCGCCGTCCCGCTCCTGGAGTACCTGGACGACCGCGGCTACACGGTCCGGGTCGACGACCTCCGCCGCCGCTGCACCGGAAGGGAACCATGACCGAGGCCACCCCGAAACGGCTCACCCAGTACGCGCACGGCGGCGGCTGCGCCTGCAAGATCCCGCCCGGCGAGCTCGAAGAGGTCGTCGCCGGCCTCGGCGCCGCGCCCGCCTCGCCCAACGCCGACCTGCTCGTCGGCCTGGACACCGGCGACGACGCGGCCGTGGTCCGGCTCCGGGACGGCCTCGCCGCCGTCGCCACCGCCGACTTCTTCACGCCCGTCGTCGACGACCCGTACGACTGGGGGCGCATCGCCGCCGCCAACGCCCTGTCCGACGTCTACGCGATCGGCGGCAGTCCCGTCGTGGCGGTGAACCTGCTCGCCTGGCCCCGCGACGTCCTGCCGTTCGACCTGGCGCGCGAGGTCCTGCGCGGCGGCCTCGACGTCGCCGCCGAGGCGGGCTGCCACGTCGGCGGCGGCCACAGTGTCGACGACCTGGAGCCCAAGTACGGCATGGCCGTCACCGGGGTCGCCGACCCCGCCCGCCTCCTGCGCAACGACACCGGCAAGCCGGGCACGCCGCTCAGCCTCACCAAGCCCCTCGGCCTCGGCGTCCTGAACAACCGGCACAAGGCGACGGGCGAGTTATTCCCGCACGCCGTCGCGACCATGGCCGCGCTGAACCGCGACGCGTCCGCCGCCGCCCTGGACGCCGGGATCGGCTGCGCCACCGACGTGACCGGCTTCGGGCTGCTCGGCCACCTCTACAAGATGGCCCGCGCGTCCGGCGTGACCGCCGTGGTCGACGCCGCCGCCGTCCCCTACCTCGACGGCGCCCGCACTTCCCTGCGCGACGGGTACGTCAGCGGCGGCACCCGCCGCAACCTCGACTGGGTGACCCCGCACACCGACTTCGGCGCCGTAGGCGAGGACGACCGCCTGCTGCTCGCCGACGCCCAGACCTCCGGCGGCCTCCTGCTCGCAGGCGAGATCCCCGGCGCCCCCGTCATAGGCGAACTCATCCCCGCAGCCGAGCACCCCCTGATCGTCCGCTAGACCTCAGTTCCGGTCTGGTCGGTGATGCCGGCGCGCCGTTGGTATTCGCGAACCAAGGCGGTGGCGGCTTGGCCGCGCGGGCGGCGGCCCGGGCGGATGTCGACCGACAGCGCCTTCGCCTCCTGGATGTGGGTGTTCGGGTCCAGGGACAGGTGCAGCAGCTCGTTGGCCGCGTCGCCGCGGCTGTAGCCGTTCGGGCCCCAGTGGTAGGGCAGTCCGACCTGGTGCAGCTTGCGGCCGTCCACGGTCAGCGGCGACATCCGCTCGGTCACCAGGACCCGCGCCTCCACGACGCCGCGCGGGCTGACGATCGTCGCCCACCCGCCGTGCTCCAGGCGCCGCTCGGCCGCCAGCTCCGGTGAGACCTCGCAGAAGAACTCCGGTTGCAGCTCCGCCAGGTACGGCTGCCAGCGCGACATGCCGCCCGCCGTGTGGTGCTCGGTGAGCCGGTACGTCGTCGCCACGTACGGGTAGACATCGGCCCCCGGGTCCGCGCCGCTCGGCGCGTACCGGTTGTCGGGATGCGGCGCCGGCAGGTGCCGGACGGGATTGCGCTGCTGCTTGTACAGCGCGTTCTGGAACGGCGAGTCCTGCGGCTCGTAGTGCGTCGGAAGCGGCCCGTCCGTCAGGCCGGCGGGCGCGTACAGCCACGCCTTGCCGTCGGCCTGCATGATGAACGGGTCGTTGCCGGCGAGCGCGTCCGGCCCCGTCGCGTCGCGCGGAGGCTTGTAGTCGGGCGGGCGGTCGGCGATGAAGTCGGGCACGTCGTGGCCCGTCCACTTGCCCTCCTCGGCGTCCCACCAGACCAGCGCCTTGCGGTCGCTCCACGGCTTGCCGTCCGGGTCGGCGGACGCCCGGTTGTAGAGGATGCGGCGGTTCATCGGCCACGCCCAGCCCCACTCGGGCGCCACCCAGTTCTGGTCCTTGCCGGGCTTGCGGCGCGCGGTCTGGTTGACGCCGTCGGCGTAGCAGCCGCAGTAGATCCAGCAGCCGCACGAGGTGGACCCGTCGTCCTTCAGCTGCGTGTAGGACGACAGCGGGTTCCCGTCCGCGTCCCGGCCGTTGATCTCGGCGAGCACGGCCTCGGCGTCCGGCTCGCCGAGATCGCCCCTCGTCGGGTAGTCCCACGTCAGGTCCAGGACCGGCCGGTCCATGTCGTCGGCGGACCCGGCGAGCTTCTCCCGGATGATGCGGCCGAGATGGTAGGTGAACCACAGGTCGCTGCGCGTGTCCCCGGCGGGCTCCACGGCCTTGTGGTGCCACTGGAGCATCCGCTGCGTGTTGGTGAAGCTGCCGTCCTTCTCGGTGTGCGCGGCGGCGGGCAGGAAGAACACCTCGGTGCCGATGTCCTCGGTGCGCATCTCGCCCGACTCGATCTCCGGGCCGTCCTTCCACCACGTCGCCGACTCGATCAGCGAGAAGTCGCGGACGACGAGCCAGTCGAGCGCGGCCATCCCGAGCCGCTGGATCTTGGCGTTGGCCGACCCGACGGCCGGGTTCTCGCCCATCAGGAAGTAGCCCTTGCACACCCCGTCGATCTGCGCCATGGCCGTCTCGTAGGTGCTGTGCGATCCGGTCAGCCGCGGCAGGTAGTCGAAGCGGTAGTCGTTGTGGGCCGTCGCCGCGTCGCCCCAGTACGCCTTCAGCAGGCTGACCATGTAGGAGCGCATGTCGCCCCAGAAGCCCTTGCGCGCCGCCTCCGCCTGGATGAACGCGTCCAGGTCCTCGTTGCTGTGGGCGTGCGGCATCGGGATGTAGCCGGGCAGCAGGTTGAACAGCGTCGGGATGTCCGTCGAACCCTGGATGGACGCGTGGCCGCGCAGCGCCAGGATGCCGCCGCCGGGGCGGCCGATGTTGCCGAGCAGCCCCTGCAGCACCGACGCCGCGCGGATGTACTGGACGCCGACCGTGTGCTGCGTCCAGCCCACCGCGTACGCGAACGCGGTCGTCCGGTCGCGGCCGGAGTTCTCGGTGACCATCTCGCAGACCTTGAGGAACTGGTCGCGGGGGACGCCGCAGATCCGCTCGACCATCTCCGGCGTGTACCGCGCGTAGTGCCGCTTCAGCACCTGGAACACGCACCGCGGATGCTCCAGCGTCGGATCCCGCTCCGGGTCGCCCGCGCCGATCGCCGCGCCGCCCGAACCGTGCGCCTCTCCGCGCGCCGCCTCCTCGACCGGCCCGACGCGGTCCTCGTACTCCATGTCGCGCTGGCCGGAGGCCGCCTGGACCTCCAAGCCCTCGTACTGCCACGTCCGGTGGTCGTAGGCGCGCTTCTCCCGGTCCAGACCGGAGAACACGCCGTCCAGGTCCTCGGTGTCGCGGAACTCCTCGGTGAGGATCACCGACGCGTTGGTGTAGGAGACGACGTAGTCGCGGAAGTACTTCTCGTTCCCCAGGACGTAGTTGATGATCCCGCCGAGGAACGCGATGTCACTTCCCGCGCGCAGCGGGACGTGCGCGTCGGCGAGCGCGCTCGTCCGCGTGAACCGCGGGTCCACGTGGATCAGCTTCGCCCCGCGCGCCTTCGCCTCCATCACCCACTGGAACCCGACCGGATGGCACTCGGCCATGTTCGAGCCCTGGATGACGATGCAGTCCGCGTGCTGCAGGTCCTGCTGGAAGGTGGTCGCGCCGCCGCGTCCGAACGAGGTTCCCAGACCGGGAACGGTGGAGGAGTGTCAAACGCGGGCCTGATTCTCGATCTGCACCGCGCCGAGCGCGGTGAACAGCTTCTTGATCAGGTAGTTCTCCTCGTTGTCGAGCGTGGCGCCGCCGAGGCTCGCGAAGCCCAGCGTCCGCCGCACCCGCACGTCGTCCTGCTCCCACTGCCAGCCGTGCCGGCGCGCCTCGATCACCCGGTCGGCGATCATGTCCATCGCCGTGTCGAGGTCGAGCGGCTCCCACTCGGTGCCGTGCGGGCGCCGGTACAGCACCCGGTGCTCGCGGGCCGACCCGGTCGTCAGCTGGAGGCTCGCCGATCCCTTCGGGCACAGCCGCCCGCGGCTGACCGGCGAGTCGGGATCGCCCTCGATCTGGGTGACCTTGCCGTCCTTGACGTACACGTCCTGCCCGCAGCCGACCGCGCAGTAGGGGCAGACGGACTTCACGACCTCGTCGGCTGTGCTCACCCGCGGCCTGATCCGCTCGGTGCCGGCGCTCTTGGACGCCGCTCCCCGCCCGAGGGGGTCGTCGCCGGTGAACTGGCGGTAGACGGGCCACGACTCGATCCATGTGCGAACGCCCACGTCCCACCGCCCTTCTCAGCTCGGCCCGCCGCCCACCTACCCGCCGCCCGTCCCGCGAAACACCGGGGGTGCGGAGCGGGCGGCGGCCGGCGGGTCAGGGCGTCATCCGGCGGCGAACGCGGCGAGGTTCACCGAGACCGGCTCGGGCCGTCCGCCGTTCTGGACGGCTGACGCGGTCAGGACGTCGATGTGCTGGTAGCCGGGCGCGACGACGTCGCCGGGTCGCGGATCGCCGCCGAGGCCCCCCTCCGCCTCCAGGTTGAGCGTCGGGTTGGCGGCGACGCCGTTCTCGTGGACGGCGTCGTCGGCGATCCCCGGGGCGGCGGCTAGAGCGATGTCGGTGACCATCTTCGTGGGGAAGTAGTGCTCGGTGAAGTCGAGCGGGTGCTCGGACAGGCTGCGGGCCAGCTCGGCGATGTCGGTGACCTCCTTGCCCGCGGACGTGAACGGGGCGCCGTCCTTGGACCTGTGCACGGGGTCGTCCGGGGCGCCGACACGGTCGAAGTTCCGCCACGTGAACAGCGGGCCGTTCGGCTCGTCCGGGATCGCCTTCTTCTCCGTGCCGAGCAGCCGGGACAGGCCGCCGAGCCCGATCCCCTCCAGGTCGTTCGGCGCGGGGAACTCCTTGTCGACGATCCTCCCGCCGTCCCAGAACCCGAGGCTGGCCTGCATGAAGGCCAGCGGCTGCGAGTTGTCGTCCAGCAGCCCGCCGAGCGCGGCGGCGTTGGTGAACCGGAAGTCACTTACCGCCGGGGAGCCCTTGAGGAACGTCGGGTAGTCCTTGGAGAACAGGATCCGGTAGGTGGTGTCGGTGTTGAACGACGCCGGGACGTAGGTCGCGAGGTCGGAGACGCCGTCCGGGTCGAGGCGCGCGGCCAGGCCCGCGATGGCGAGCAGATTCATCGTCTCGGTGTTGACCACGGCGGGAGCGGACAGCGCGCGCGGGACGACGCCGGTCTCCAGCCCGGCCTGGACGGCGCCCGCGCCGAACCGCAGGAGGGGGACCCAGTCCTCAGGGAACCCGTCGCCCGCCCCGGGGAGCCGCGTCGAGATCCGGGTGTCGAGCGCGAAGTAGCCCGAGCACTGGTTGTACCCGGCGTCGTCCGCGGTGGAGTGGTCGCCGTCGAAGTCCCACTCGGCGAAGAACGCCGTCAGAACGCCGCCCAGCGAATGCCCCCCGCACATCATCTTCCGCTTGCGCGCGGCCGGGTCGGGAAGCTCCCTGACCATGAGGTCGTACTGGTCGCGGACGGTCTGCTCAAGCCCGACGTTCTGGAGCCACGCCACCTGGGCGTTGGTCTGGTAGCCGGCGAACCTCCGGCCGTCCACCTCTTTCTGCCGGTAGTAGTAGTCGACGGCGAGACGGACGTCCTTCGCCCTGAGCCCCGCCTGGATCCCGGTGCCGTCCTCCAGGCAGTTGGAACGCCGGTCGAGCGCCCAGAACTCGATGTGCTTCCCGTTCCTGGCCGCGGCCGAGACCGTGTTGCGGGCGACGCTGTCGAACGCGCCGGCGCCCTCCAGGATGCCGGGCTGCGCGACCAGGATCCGGTCGGCGGCGGCCGGGGAGGCGGGCCCGTCCTTGTGCCGGAACCGCAGGTAGGACAGCCAGTCGCAGGCCGCCGGATGCGGGCCCGCCGACGCCGGCAGCGGCACCCTGACCCGCACCGCCGACTCGGTGACGTCGGTGACGGGCGAGCCGGAGGCGACCGGCGTCTCGGACCGGCCGGGCTCGCGCGCGCTCACCGGACCGGCCGCCGCGGTGACGGCCAGCAGGGACGCGGCCGACGCGGCCAGGACCGCGAACGCGCCGAGGGGGTGGGGGGACCGTCCCATCACGTGCTCCTTCCGGGCGTGATCGGTTCACGGTCCGACAATGGACCGGCCGCCCTCCGCGCGACAGTCCTCCGCTCGCGCAATCTTCGCCCGGCTCTTGTCCGCCGGCGACAAGTCCGGCCCCGGCGCTCCGCGGACCCGCTCGGCGCATGCTCAGCGCAGGACGGCCGCGCCGACCGCGCCCATCCGCTCCGCGAACTCGGCGCGCTCGGACGGGGACAGCGCCCGCTCGTAGACGGCGGCGGACAGCCGGTCGGTGATCTCCTCGGCCTCCGCCCGGCGCGGCCTGAGCGCCGCGCAGTCGGGGAGGTCGCCCTGCCAGCCGAAGAAGCGCGCGGTGTCAGGCCCGTCCTGGGTCAGGATCGCCTCCAGCGGGGAGAGCCCGACGGAGGTCGTCGCGACGAGATGCAGCCCGCCGCGCAGCTCCCGCAGCACCTGCACCAGCTGCATGAGCCGGGCCCGGGCGCCGTCCGGCAGCGGTTCGGCGCGCCAGCCGCAGAACAGCGGCAGCCCCGACCCCTCGGCGGCGCGCACGACCCGCTCGGCCAGCTCGCACAGGCGCGGGTCGTCCGGCAGGTGGGAGTCGCCCCAGGCCGCGCAGCCGAGGGCGTACCGCCGCGTCGCCTCGCGCGCCCCGGCGACCGCGACGCCCTCGTCCCACTGGGCGCGGACGAACCCCGGCTCGAACCAGCCGAGCGCCGCCGCGACGACGTCGGCGTCGACGTCGCCGAGCACCCCGCCGCGCCCGGCGAAGTAGTACGCGAACGGGTTGCCGTACCCCTGCTCCTTGCCGTGCTCCGCCGTCCTGCGCGACAGCATCCACCGCGACCCGACACCGTGAATGATCCTGTCGGCCGCGCGGACGGTCTCCGCGGCGCTCAGTTCGCCCATCGACGCTCTCCCGGTTCCTCGCCGTCAAGTAACCGGAAGGTTACTGCCCCCGGGCGGCCGCTCCGCGAGCGGTCCCGGTCAGATCGCGGACCCGCCGTGCACGGCCTCGCCGCGCGGGTCCGGCGAGGTGCCGGCGGACGGGCGGTGCCAGTCGAAGCACACCACGACGGCGTCGTCGGCCAGGTCGGCGCCCTCGTGGAACTCGATGAGCTCGTCGATCACGGTCAGCGGGACCTCCGCCGCGGGCTGCAGCCGGCTCCGCCGGGTGGCCTGCTCCAGCAGGTGCGTTCCGTACTCGCCGGACGGGGCCCTCGCCGCGAAGACGCCGTCGCTGACGATGACCAGCCGGTCGCCGGGTTCGAGGGGGAAGCGCTGGGGCCGGTACTCGGTGTCGGGGAACATGCCGAGCGGCATCTGCTGCTCCAGCGGCACCGCCGTCACCTCGGTGCCGCGCAGCAGCAGGATCCTCGGGGAACCCGCGTCGATGACGTGCACGGTCCCGTCGGCGAGGTCGATGCGCATGACGAGGGTCTCGGTGAACTCCCGGCCGCCGTGCCGCACGTGCACCATGTCGTTGGCCAGGCTCGCCTGCTCGCCGAGGTCGGCGCCGGACCGGCGGGCGTTGCGCAGCGCGCCGACGGTCAGCGACGTCAGCAGGGCCGCGTTGATGCCCGTGCCCGAGCCGTTGGTCACGGTCAGCGCCAGATGGTCGTGCTCGACGGACCAGTCGAAGTTGTCCCCGCCGATCGAGTAGGCCGGCTCCAGATGCCCCGCGAGGCTGAACGAGTCGTCCGCGTGGGCGTGGCCGGGCAGAAGCTGCCACTGCAGCTCCGCGGCGAGGGTGAGGCGGTGCCGCCGCCTGGCCCGCTCGTACCGGTCGGTCCGGTTCCACGCGACCTTCAGCGCGCTGCCGACCAGCTCGCCGATCTCGGCCAGCTCGCCGACCTCGTCCGCGCTCCAGGAGGCGGACGAAGTGATCTCCAGGACGCCGATGCGCTCGCCGCGCGCACGGACCGGTATGTAGGTCGCGGTCTCGCCGGCCCCGTCGCCGTCCCCTTCGGGAGACGTGAGGACGCGGCCGGTGATGAACGACCGCCCGGCCGGGCTCTGCCGGATCCCGATCGCCTCGACGGTCTCCTCGGCCGCCTCCTCGGCGGCCACCACGTCGCCGTCCGGAACGGTCAGGGCCAGGCTGTCCGGATGGGGCGTGGCCAGGAGCGGCGCGACCGGCATCAGGGCGCGCGAGTGGTAGTCGCAGACCAGGAGCCGCGCGGCGGAGACGGCGGGGTACTCCCGCGAGAGCGTCGCGGCCAGCACCTCGGGCAGTGCGTACGCCGGGGCGGCGCGCAGCGCCCGCTCGACCCTGGCCGTGCGCCTGCCCCCGCCTCCGGAGGGGCGCCCCTGCCCGTCCCCGGCCTGGCGGCCCTGCCCGCCCTCGGCCGGACGGCCCCGCTCATCCCTGGCGGGACGGCCCCGCTCTTCCCTGGCGGGACGGCCGTGCGTACTCATTGCGACCCCATCTCATCACTGCCTGCCGACGCGCCGGACGCGGCCGCGTCCCCCGCGCGGTCCGGTTCTGGTGCGCCGGACCGCGGGAACGGCCGTGCCCCCCTCGACCGGCCGTCCAACCGCGGGAATGCGGCTTTGTCATCGGGTCCGCCGCGTCTCGGACGCAGGACCGCAGGGGAAGACTGCCAAAGAGTTTGCCATATGGCAAATACTTGATATCGAGCCGCGGAAGAAGGGGTTCGCGCCGGGTCGGGCGGAGGGCGGTCAAGCCGTCCGGGACCCGGGCATCCCCCTCCCGCCGCGCTCGCCCCGCTCGCTCGCCTGGCCGAACTCGGTGAGCGCGTCGAGCAGCCGCCCGCGGGAGGCCGGCGACATCTGCGCCAGGACGTCCCGCACCGCCGCGCGGCGCCGCCGGACCAGCTCGGCGTGCAGGCGTTCGCCCTGGTCGGTCAGCCGCAGCACGATCTCGCGGCGGTCGGCGCGGGCGGTCTCCCGCGCGATCAGCCCGGCCGCCTCCAGCCGGTCGCAGAGCCGGCTCGTGGACGAGGGGATCGCGCCGAGCTCCTCGGCGAGCCCGCCGAGGTTCAGCCGGCCGAACCGCGCGATCACCTCGACGGCGCGCAGCTGGATCGGCGAGATGGCGGGTTCGAGGCCCTGGTCGGCGCGGTTCCAGAGCAGCGCCGTCGAGCTCAGCACGCGTTCCACGGCGACGGCGACGTCGTCCGGGACGGCGCCGGGTCCTTCTCCCGCCTGCTCTTCGCCTGACGGCCGCGGTCGTCGCTGACTCACACCCCAGCCTTTCGCACGGAGTCCCCGCCGGCGGCATCTCACTCGGCCCCCGGTGGTCCCGCCGCGCCGCCCCCGGTCTGGGCCGGGCGGTACGGTCGCGGGCGATACCACGATAGGGGCTCGGACCGACGCGATGCACGGCCGCGTCCTCTCACGCCGACACCGACGCCCTCGACTTCGACAAGGCCTCCTTCGGCATCGTCAAGGTCCTCCCGGGCAAGGGCACCACCTACCCGGACATGCCC
>NZ_JBFARL010000233.1:0-11383 GCF_040674655.1 Actinomadura sp. NPDC049753
GCGGTGGCGATCGCGGCGGCCACCGCGGCGGTGCTCTCGTCCGGCTCGGGCCACGGCCCGGCCGCCGCGGTCGCGGGCGGCACGAAGAGCGGCGCCCGGCTCGACCCGGTGGCGAGCATCGAGACGGGCACCGCGGAGAGCCTCCGGGACGTCGCCTACAGCCCGGACGGCGCCTACCTCGTGGGGGTGTTCAAGGAGAACCTGAAAGTGTGGGACGCGAACACGCGCGCACTGGTGAGCACCCTGGCCGCGGACAAGGGCGTGATCCCGAAGAGCGTCGCGCTCAGCGGCAACGGCCTGGTCGCCATGGGATACATGATGCCGATGCAGATGACGTCGCACGGCCTTGAGACCGGCCGCGGCGGAGCCAAGGTGTGGGACCTGCGCTCGAAACGCACGGTCGCCGAGGTCACGTTCAAGTCCTCCGAGCGCACCGACCTGTTCGTCATGGACGGCCTGGCGTTCAGCCCCGACGGCCGCTACCTGGCGGGCACCGGATCAGGCGGGGGAGAAGGCGCCGGCAAGACGCCCCTGTGGGACGTCGAGGCCGGGAAGCTGCTGCACACCTTCGTCATCGCCGGGTCCGGGGCGGGCAGGACCGCCGCGGCGCACAGCGTCGCCTTCAGCCCGGACGGCGAGACCCTCGCCGCCGGCTACGGGGACGGCGACCTCGGCGGCGGCGTCGCCCTGTTCGACGTCGCATCCCGCTCCCCCGCCGGCACCCTGCCGGTCGGCAAGGCCGACGCCTTCGGCGTCGGGGGGCTCGGCTTCACCCCGGACGGCGGAACCCTCACCGGCGCCTTCGGCGGCGTCGGCGTCTGGGACGTCGCGACCAGGAAGGCGGGCGCGGCCCTCGCGGGCGCCGACTCCGGCTTCCAGTCGATGGCCCTCAGCCCCGACGGCACGACCCTGGCCGCGGGCCGCGGCGCCCGCGAGGGCGGCGGCGGGGTCGCCCTGTGGGACATGTCCTCCAAGCGGCGGATCCTGTCGGTGTCCATCGGCCGCGGCGGGGTGGGCGGCGTGGCCTTCGCCCGGGACGGCCGCACGCTCGCCACCGCCACCGACGACGCGCGGTTGAAGGACGTCATCAAGATCTGGAAGCTCCGGCGATGATCCCCCTCGGACCCGGAGACGCGGCCCGGATCGGCCCCTACCGGCTGCTCGGCCGGCTCGGCCGCGGCGGCATGGGCGAGGTCTTCCTCGGCCGCTCCCCCGGCGGGCGGCTCGTCGCCGTCAAGGTCGTGGCCCCCGAGCTGGCGTCCGACGCCGATTTCCGGCGCCGGTTCGTCGAGGAGGTCGAGGCCGCGAGCAGGGTCGGGGGCTTCTACACCGCGCAGGTCGTCGACGCCGCCCCGGACGCCGAACGCCCCTGGCTGGTCACCGCCTACATCCCCGGCCCCTCACTCCAGCAGGCCGTGGCCGAGAACGGGCCGCTGCCGTACCAGGCGGTCCAGGTCCTCGGCTCCGGGCTCGCCGAGGGGCTGCTCGCGGTGCACCGCGCGGGCCTGGTGCACCGCGACCTCAAACCCGGCAACGTCCTGCTCGCCGACGACGGCCCCCGCGTCATCGACTTCGGCATCGCCCGCGCCCTGGACGCCGCGCAGAAGTCCACCGCGATCATCGGCACCCCCGGGTTCATGTCCCCCGAGCAGGCGCGGGGCCGCGCGGCCGGGCCGGAGTCCGACGTCTTCTCGCTCGGCTGCGTCCTCGCGTACGCCGCCACCGGGGAGACCCCCTACGGAAGGGGGCGGCCCGCGGTCGTCGTCTACCGGATCGTCCACGAGGAGCCGGACCTGTCCCGGCTGCCCGTCCAGCTCCGGCCGTTCGTCGCCGCCTGCCTGGCCAAGGACCCCGCCGCCCGGCCCTCGGTCGGCGACGTCCTGGCGCGGTTCGCGCCGGCCGCCGACGAGGGGCGCTGGCTGCCGGAGCGGGTCAGCGCGATGATCACCGAGCGCAAGGCCGCGGTGCCGCCGTCAGGCGACGGGCGGCCCGGCCCGTGGCCCCCCGCTCCGCCGGCCCCGGCCGCCGGGAACACCCACGTCGAGACCCGGGCCGCCGGGCACCGGAGGCCCGCGTGGACGCGCCCCTGGATCATCCTTCCCGCCGCCGTGGGCACCGTCGTCCTCACCGCGGCCCTCACCTGGGGAGCGATCGCCCTCACCGGCGACGACGAGCCCGGCGCCCGGGCCGCCGGGGGGACCTCGAAGCCGGGCGCCGCGTCCCAGGACCCCTGCGACGTGATCGACCAGAGCATCATCCGGGACAACCAGCTCATCTCCACCGGCGTGCGGGGCGGCTACGAGAACGCCGCGGAGGACGTCCGCACCTGCGAGTGGCAGACCGCCCAGTACGGGGCCGACAGGGATTTCCGGCTGACCCTGACGTACTCCCCGAAGCCCCTGCGCCTCTTCCAGACCGAGCTGACCGACGCCGAGCACGACGAGCTGACCGGGCTTCCCGGCATGCGGGCGTACGGCAGCGAGGACGAAGGCGCCTGCCAGGTCACGTGGGAGAACGAGGGATCGTCCACGAATGTGAGCACCGTCGCCACCGGCCAGTCCCTCAGCACCGCGGACACGTGCCGGATGGCGGCGAGACTGGCCGCGTCGGTGGCAGCGAAGGTGCCGTGACCCGGGTCATGGTCAGACCGTGGTGTGCCGCAGGAGCGCCGGGACGACCGTGTCCCAGGTGCGGCGCGGAAGCTCGTTGCCCGTGCCGGGCAGGACGAGGAGCTCGGCGGACGGGATCTCCGCGGCCAGCGCCCGGCCGTTGCCCAGCGGGAAGAAGGGGTCGTCCTCCCCGTGCACGACGAGGGTCGGGACGCTGATCTCGGGGAGGCGCTCGCGCCAGCGGTCGCCGGTGTCCAGGGCCGCGAAGACGGTCCCCATCTGGTTCGCCCGGTGCGCCTTGCCGGGGTCGGCTCCGGTCACCGTGCGGTCGAAGATCCGCTCGATGTTCGCGCGGGCCTCGGCCTCGTCGAAGGGCGCGCCCGCCATGTGGCGGGCGTTCTCGACCTGGAAGGCGACCACCGACTCCCGGTCCGTCCAGTCGACCTGCGGCCGCTTCATGAAGCGGGCCATCAGCTCCGGGGCGTGGTCGGGCAGGTCGGGGTCGGCAGGACCCGGGGCGGTGGGCCGGGTGGCGATGAGGGTGAGGGTGGTGACGCGGGACGGGTGGTCCAGGGCGAGGAGCTGGGCGATCCAGCCGCCGACGCCGAACCCGGCGACGTGCGCGGACGGCAGGCCGAAGGCGTCGAGGACGCCGGCGGCGTCGGCGACGAGGTCGCGCAGGGTGTAGCGGGGCGCCTCGGGGTCGGCGGTCTCGGACCGGCCCGTGTCGCGCAGGTCGTAGCGGACGGCGAACCTGCGCAGCGCGGCGAGGCGCTCGCACAGGTCGTCCGGCCACGTGAGCATCGTGTTGCCGATCAGCAGGACCGGCGGGTCGGACGGATCACCGAACGTCTCCGCGCACAGGTCCGCCCCGTTGGCCTTGATGAGTTTCTCCATGGTGGGGTGGACCGTGCGCGGAGCCGGAACTCATCGCTTCACGGTGCGTCCCTCTTGGCGGCGATGGCCTCGAGCGCGGCGGTGATGTTCGCCTCGGCGGCCGCCTTGTCGACGCCCGCGTCGGAGAGGATGCCCGTGCCGTCCTCGAACTCCAGCAGGGCGAGCAGGATGTGCTCGGTGCCGACGTAGTTGTGGCCGAGGCGCAGAGCCTCGCGGAACGTCAGTTCGAGGGCCTTCTTGGCGTCCTGGCCGAAGGGGATGAGCTCGGGGAGCTCCCCCTCCACCTCCGGGGGGAGCGCTGCCGTGGCGGCCTGCCGGAGGGTGTCCAGCAGGACGTCCTGGGCGAGGATCGCCTTGGCGGCGAGCGCCTCGGGCTCGGTGAGCAGGGCGAGCACCAGGTGGGCCGGGGTGATCTCGGCGTTGCCGGCGGCGCGGGCCTCGCCCATCGAGGCCACGACGACCTTGCGGGCGCGCTCGGTGTAGCGGGAGAAGCCCTGCGAGGGGTCGAGGTCGGGCTTCTCCCCCTTCGGGACGAAGCGCTTCTGCGCCGCCTGCTTGCTGACGCCCATGCTCTTGCCGATCTCCGTCCAGGACGCGCCGGAGCGGCGGGCCTGGTCGACGAAGTGGCCGATGAGGTGGTCGGCCACATCGCCGAGGTGCTCGGCGGCGAGGACCGCGCTGGTCAGCTGTTCGAGGGCGTCGGTGTGGACCTTCTTGATGCCGTTGATCAGGTCGTCGAGGCGGACCTGGACGGGAGGCCGCTGTGGTTCGGTCATGCGTCAACCATAAGTTGACGACGCTCGATCGTCAACCTCTGGTTGACGCTCACCAGGCGGCGGCCCCGGCGAAGGATGTCGGGGCGGGGTCGTAGCCGAGGGCCTCACGGGCGGCGGTGGTGTCGAAGGTGCGCTCCAGGGCGAGATGGCTGATCGCGTAGCGGGTGAGGCGCGGGGGGCCGGGGCGTCGGGCCAGCAGGAACGCCCCCTCGGCGACGGCGGCGAGCGGGCGCGCGGCGCGGGCCGGGACGTACACCGGGCGCGCCCGCACGCCGCGCTCCCGCAGGATCGCGCGGAAGGCGTCGTCGATCGCGACCGGCGCCGCGTCCGCGACGTTGAAGACGCCGGAGGCCGCGGGTCCCGTCGCGGCAAGGACGCAGGCTTGGACGAGGTTCCCGACCGAGGTGAGGCTGACGCGCTGGCGGCCCGTCCCGACGGCGGGCAGGACGGGGCCCCGCACGGCCGACAGGACGCGCGGCAGGAGCGTCGTGTCGCCGGGCCCGTAGACCGCGTGGGGGCGCAGGACGACCGCGCCGGCGCCGGCGGCGGCCCGTTCGGCGGCGGCCTTCGAGGCGCCGTAGGCGTTCATGTAGCGGCGCACCGGGGCCTCGTGCTCGCGCGCCATGGCGCTCGGTGCGAACGGGTCGTACACGCTGGCCGTGCTGACGTGCACGAACCGCGCTCCCGGGAAGCTCGCCAGCGCGTTGCGGGTGCCGGTGAGGTTGGCGGCGAAGAGTGCGGCGGCGGGCCCCCAGTCGGTGACGCTGCCCGCGCAGTGGACGACCGCGTCCACGGCGGGCGCGTCCGGAACCGGGCCCCGCGTCAGGTCCCAGGACCGGTAGGGGGCGCCGCCCACATGGGCGGAGGCGACCGCCGGGCGGCGGCCGAACGCGAGCACGGCGGTCCCCGCGGACGCGAGCGCCCGGCACACTGCGCCGCCGACGAACCCCGACGCCCCCGTCACCGCGATCCTCACGGCGCCACCAGTTCGCGGAGCCGGTCCCGGTCGAGCTTGCGGGTGCGCCCGGAGCGGGGCAGTTCCTCCAGGACGACGATGCGGTCCGGGAGGGCGTCGTGGTCGATGACGTCCGGAAGGGTCCGGCGCAGCCGGTCGGGCAGGTCGCCGGGGCCGACCACCGCGAGGACGACCTCCTCGTCCCCGGTCCGCGGGTCCGGCACGCCCACGATGGCGGCCTCGGCCACGCCGGGCAGCGCGGCGATCGACGGTTCGTACAGGCCGGGGTAGAGGTTGAACTTGCCGCGGATCAGCATGTCCTTCTTGCGTCCGGTCAGGACGAGGCGGCCGCCGTCCAGCCGCGCGAGGTCGCCGGTCGGCAGCTCCGCGACGGGGTCCGCGCCGAGGTAGCCGCGGCACAGGTTGGGGCCGGACAGCAGCAGCTCCCCGTCATCGGCCAGCCGGGCCCCGACCCCGGGCAGCGGCGCGCCGAGCAGGTCGCCGGGCCCGTCGTGCGCGAGCTTCTCCCCCGCCGACGCGATCGCCACGGGCAGGATCTCCGTCATCGCGTACACCGACAGGACCTCCGCGGCGGGGGCCGCGTCGACCGCCTGCCGGAGCACGGCCGGGGGCGCGGGCGCCGCGCCGAGCAGCACGTACCGGACGGACGGCGGCAGCTCGCGGCACGCGTCCAGGATCTCGGCCAGGTGGACCGGGACGCAGAACGTGTGCGTGGCCCGCCGCTCGCGCATCAGCCGCGCGAAGTCGGCCGGGGCGCAGAAGAGCGGCGGCATCGACCAGCGGGCGCCCGCGATCAGCGTCGGCAGGCCGAGCATGAGCTGGTCGGTGTGGACGACGTCCCCCGGCCCGAGGGGCAGCCTCGACCGGAAGAGGTCGAGCGCCGCCGCCAGCGACGCCTGCGTGTGGACGACCGCGCGGGGGTCCGCCGTCGTCCCCGACGTGAAGATGACGGCGGCGGGCGCGTCCGGATCGGCCTCGCGGCCGGGCTCGGGGGCCTCGCCCCCGGCCAGGCGCGCGAAGGACAGCGCCCCCCGGGGCACGCCCGGCAGGCGGCGGCCCACGTGGACGTGCCGCATCGGGCCCTCACCCGGGATCCGCAGGTCAGCGAGGTTCGGCAGGAGCAGCCCGCGCCGCCGCGCGTACGCCCGGACGGGCCGGAGCCTGCTGCCCGCGTACAGCACCGACTCGGCCGCCGACCAGCGGGGACGGGCCAGCCGCAACCGCGCGGTGAACATCTCCGGCCCGGCCCCCGGGTCGGCGAACACCACGACTCCCCCGGCCGCGACCACGCCCAGCGCGAGGACGAGCGACTCCGGCGAGGGGCGCACCGAGAACAGCACGCCGTCGCCCGGGGCGAGGCCGCCGGACAGCAGCCCGTGCCGGACGGCGAGCACCCGCCGCCGCAGGTCGCCGTAGGTCAGCTCCGCGCCGTCCCCGGAGATCAGGGCGACGGCGGAGGGGGTCCGCGCGGCCTGGTCGAGGAGCTGCCGGACGAGCGTCATGCCGCCCTCGCTTCCGGGGAGCGCCCGGACCGGACGGCCAGGTGGCGGTACGTCGGGATCAGCACGTTGCGGGCGGCGGCGCGGCGCGTGACCGTGAGCGGCGCGGCGCCGAGCAGTGTCCGGGCGACCAGCCGGATCTGCGCCATGGCCAGCGGATACCCGATGCAGAAGTGCGGCCCGGCGCCGAACCACAGGCGGCGCAGCTCGGGCGGGTGCGGCCGGTCCAGGTCGAACGGGCCGTGGGCGCGGCAGCAGTTGTGCGTGGCGATCAGCACCCGGTCGCCGGGGCGGATCGCCGCGCCCCCGACCACGGCCGGGCGGTGCACGCTGCGCAGCATGACGGGCGTCGGCGTCGCGACCCGCATCGCCTCCTCCACGGCGCGGTCCAAGAGAGCAGGGTCGCCGGCGACGCGGTCGAGCTGCCCGTGGTCGGCGAGCAGGGCGATCAGGCGCGGCAGCAGCGTGGCGACGGTCTCGGTGCCGGTCAGGAAGAACGCGCCGGCGGCGCCGCGCGCCTCGTCCCGCGACAGGCCGAGGGCCCGCATCCGTCCCATGACCGTGGACTCGTCCCCCGCCAGGTAGGACTTCGCCGCGACGTCGCCGAGCGGGTCGAGCACCGCGCGGGCGCGGCGGGCCTGGGACGGGGAGAGCCGCCGCGTGCGCAGCGACACCATGGAGACGATCTTCTCTCCCTGTTCGAACAGGTCCCGGTAGGCGGCCTCGGTGCCGCCTTCGAGCCCGATCACCTCGCCGATCACGGTTCCGGCCATGACGCGCGCCGCGTCCACCAGGTCGACGGCCGCGCCGCGGCGCAGGCGGTCCGACAGCGCGTCCAGCGGCTCGGCCAGCACGCGGGCGCACAGCGCCTCGGTGTAGGAGGGGGTGAACAGGTCGGTCAGGCGGCGGCGGAGGGCGCGGTGGGCGTCGCCCTCCATGTTGAGCAGGACGGACGGCCCGAGGACGGGCGTCCACAGCTCGCCGGGCGAGCCGGGGCCGTCCTTGCGGAACGTCTCGCCGTCCATGAGGATCTCGCGGGCCAGGGCGGCGTCGTTCACGACCACCCCGACCCCGGGCACGCGCACGATCGGCCCGCGCCGCGCGACCCCGCGCAGCAGGGGGTAGGCGACGGGATGGGCGGCCAGGTAGAGCCGCGTCTCCCAGTTCATCGGCCGTCCCCTGTGTTCATCGGATGTCCCCTGTGTCATCGAATGTCCCCTGGGTCATCGGATGTCCACGACGGCGGGGCGGTAGCGGTGGTCGGCGTACCAGCCGAGCGTTCTGACGAGCCCGAAGGCGCGGAGCCTGCGCACGGACCCGTAGACGACGACGTCCTCGCGCAGCCCGTACGCGTCGGTCACGTAGCGGACGCGGTTGACCAGCGCGCGGTCCTCGTGGACGTCCTCGATGCGGGTGCGGGGGAAGCCGCCCGCCCGCGCGTACAGGTCGGCGGTGATCGCGAGGTTGCAGCCCGGCATCATCACGTACGGCCCGAGGTACAGGGGGTCCTGGTTGCCGGGGCGGAACCGCCCGAACAGGGCGGCGAGGTCGATGACGGCGGGCAGCAGGCGGCGCTCCCAGAACTTCAGCGGGAACTCGTCGGTGCGCGGCAGCAGCGGTCCGGACACCATCTCCAGGCCCTCGCCGAACGCCCGCTTCACCGCCGCGACCCAGCCGCGGTGGGGCAGGCAGTCGGCGTCGGTGCGGGCGATGTGGGTGGCGCCCGCGCTGATCGCGTGGCGGACGCCGGTGTCGGCCGCGGCGCCCGTCCCCTTCTCCGGCTCGTGGACGATCCGGACGTCGAACGCCTCCGTGCCGGCGGCGAACTCCTTGACGGCGGTGGCGGTCGCGTCCGTGCTGCCGTTGTCGACCACGACGAGTGTGAAGCCGGTGTCGGTCTGCGCGGCGAGGCGGCGCAGCGTCGCGCCGATCGAGCGCTCCTCGTTGTAGGCGGGGACGACGATCCACAGGTTCGCCGGGTCCGCCGGTTCGGGCAGGTTCATCGTCACAGCTCCGCGAACATGACGCCGAGGCTGACGCCGCCGGCGAGCCCGATCAGCGCGATCCTGTCGCCGGGCCCGCAGCGGCCCTCGGCGAGCGCGGTGGCGATCTGCAGCGGGAGGCTCGCGGACGCGACGTTGCCGTGGTCGGGCAGCGTGACGACGAGCCGGTCGGGCGGGATGCCGAGGATCGCGCGCAGCGTCTCCAGGTACGGCAGCGTGACCTGGTGGACGCCGACGACCGCGAAGTCGTCCCAGGTCAGCCCGGTCTTGGTGAGCGCGGTGGTGAAGATCTCCGGACCGGTCGCCAGGAAGGCGTCCTTCAGCCGCCGCCCGTCCCCGCTGAAGTAGCCGAACTCGGGGTCGCGCGGGTGCATCGAGCCGCCCCCCGGGAGCGTTCCGACCCGCCAGGCACGGGAGACGGCGGCGAAGTCGCGGTAGAAGATCCCGCCGTCCGGGGCGGCCTCCACGAGCATCGCGGCGCCGCCGTCGGAGAGGGTGTAGCCGGCGAACGCGTCCACGAACTGGGCGCGGTCGCGCACGTTCCAGCGGATGGCGCGGGACGGGCTCTCGCCCGTGCAGACCAGGACGCGCTCGTGCTGCCCGGTGCGGATCAGCGCGTCGGCCATCTGGAGGCCGTTGAGGAAGCTGTTGCAGGCGTTCTTGACGTCGAAGACGGGGCAGGTCGCGCCGAGCTTGGCGGCGACGATGTGCGCGGTCGCGGGCTCCACGAGGTCCTGCGACGCCGACCCGAAGACCAGCAGGTCCAGTCCCTCCGGCCCGACCGCGCGGTCGGCGAGGGCGCGGCGGGCCGCGGCGACGGCGAGGTCGGACGCCTGCTCGTCGTCGCGCATGACGTGCCGGGAGCGGATGCCGGTCATCCGCTCCACGATGGTGGGGTGCGGCCGGTACCCGGCGCTCTCGGCCTCGACGCGGGCCTCGACCTCGGCGCTGCTGACCGTCCGGTCCGGCAGGTGCGCGGCGGCGGCGGTGATGCGGGCTCTCATGGGCTCGGGTCCCCCGGTTCCTCGTGCTCGGTGTCCGGCCAGCCTCGCCGACCGCGGGCGCTCCCGGTCAGAGGAACCCTACGCATCCCGGGCCGGGCGTTGTACCCGGTTCGTCGTGAGTACTGCCACTTAGCCCGGTTTGAGGGATACCGCGTTTCCCTCCGGGTTCTCCGCCCGCCAGAATCGGCGGGTGACCAGCATGAGGACCGACCGGGCGGCGCGGCACGAGGCACGGCTGCTGTGGACGGCGAACCACGGCCTGTACGCCCTCCTGGAGGCGGCGCGCCACACCGGCCCCATCACCCGCGTGCCGAGGCTCGGGTGGGTGGTGACCGACCCCGTCCTCGCGCGGCAGGTCCTCAACGACCACGCCCGCTTCGGCATGAACGGCGAGGGCGGCGTCGGCCACCTCTGGACGCAGCTCTTCGGGGAAGAGATGGGGCGGTTCTTCGGCGGGGCGACGCACACCGAGGTCCGCACCCGCGCCCGGGACCTGTTCACGGAGGACGCCGCGCGGGCCCTGGTGGAGCGTTCCCAGGGCCGGACCCACGCCGCGCTCGCCGCCCGCCTCGCCGCCGGGGCCGCCGTCGACGTCGCCGACGCGGCCCGCGTCCTGGCCGGACGCATGGTCGCCGACCTGCTGGGCCTGCCCGCGGACCGGGCCGACGCCGCCTACCGCGCGCTCTTCGCCTCCGGGGAGCGGCTCGCCCGGCTGGCGCTCGGCACGACCGCGTCCACCGACCTCGACCCGGCGGTCGTCGGGCGGGCACGCGCCGTCGTGGAGGAGATCACCACCGGCGTCCCGCACGCCTACCGGACGGCGGGGCCGGGCACCCTCCTCGGCCGCTGCCGCGAGATGGGCCTCGGCCTGCCGCTCGCCCGCGGCCTGGCGACCCTGCTGGTGATCGCCGGGACGGAGACCGGGGTGTCCGGGACCGTCCGCACGGCGGCCCTGCTGCACGACACCGGGGGGCAGCGGGCGCTGCTCGACGACCCGTCCCTCATGGACAACGCGGTGCGCGAGGGCCTGCGCGTCGCGGCCCCCGCGCCGGTGATCGGGCGGCACGTCTCCCGGGACGCCACCCTCGGCGGGCGGAGGCTCCGCGCGGGCGACCGGGTCCTGCTGCTGACCTACCGGGCGACGGGCGGCGCCGGGCCGTTCGACGTCCGCCGCGCGTACGTGCCCGAGACGCGGCAGCTCTGGTTCGGCGGCGGGCGGCACCTGTGCCTCGGCGCCGCCGTCGCGCGCGTCCAGGTGGCGCGGATGCTGGAGACGCTGCTGGCCTCCGGCCGCCCGTACCGGGTCGTCTCCCGCCGCCCCGCCCGCCGCGTCCTCGTCCCGTCGTACGCCGAGCTGCGCGTGCGGTCCGCCTAGGATCCGCGCCGGCCCGGAGCGCTAGACCTCGGGGATCTCGGTCGGCGGGGCCTCCTTCCCCGGGGCGCTCGGGGTCGGGGCCGTCGGGGTCGGGGCGGGCGCCGGGGAATGCGTGATCGTCGGACCGACCGGCCGCGCCGGCCGCTCGTCGCGGGGCGCGGAGTTCCACCACCAGAGCGCGAAGGAGATCGCGAGCAGCACCAGCACGCCGCCGACCACCTGGAGCACCGCCGCCCGGGGGCTC
>NZ_JBFARL010000234.1:0-11314 GCF_040674655.1 Actinomadura sp. NPDC049753
GGGCGCGGCGGCGCGGGCCGCCGCCACGGCCGCGTCCACGTCCGCCGCCGAGGAGGCGGCCACCACCCCCAGCGGCTCCCCGGTCGCCGGATCGGTCACCGTGAACGTCTCGTCCCCGGTCCCCTGGCTCCACCGTCCGCCGGCCAGCATCCACCTGTCGCGCGGCCGCATGGCCTCCCCTTCCGTGTCGGCTCCCCGTGTCGCCTACCCGGCCCAGGGCGCTTCAGACCCACCCCACGTCAGTGAACACTTACTCGCGTCGGCTACCGTGAGCCCAGGCGAGAACGTGCGAGGAGGCGCGATGGACTTCGACCTGCCGGAGGGCGCGGCCGCGGTGCGCGAGGGCGTGCTGGCGGTCGCCGGGAAGTACGACCAGGACTACTGGGGCCGGTGCGACGCGGACAAGCGCTGGCCGGAGGAGGTCTGGCGGGAGCTGGTCGACGGCGGCTGGCACAGCCTGGCGATCCCCGAGGAGTACGGCGGCGGGGGCCAGGGGCTGCTGGAGCTGGCGGTGGCCCTGGAGGCCCTCGCCGAGGGCGGCGCGGGCGGCGCCGCGTCCTTCATGTACCTGCTGACGCCCGCGTTCGGCGGCCTGACCGTCGCCCGCCACGGCACCGCCGAGCAGAAGCGCGAACTCCTGCCGAGGATCGCCTCCGGCGAGATCGAGACGTGCTTCGCCATCACCGAGCCGGACGCGGGCAGCAACGCCATCGCCATCTCCACCCAGGCGCGCCGCGACGGCGACTCCTTCGTCGTCAGCGGCCAGAAGATCTGGATCTCCGGCGTCGAGCGCGCCGACTTCCTCGTCCTGGTCGCCCGGACGATCCCGGCCGCGCAGGCACGCCCCCGCACCGCGGGGTTCACCGTCCTGCTGGTGGACGTCAAGGAGGCCGTGGCCGAGGGCACGCTGACCTACCGGCCGATCCCGAAGCTCGGCACCAACACCGTCGCCTCCAGCATGGTCTTCCTTGACGGTGTCCGCGTGCCCGCCGACCGGGTCCTCGGCGAGCCCGACCAGGGCTTCGCCGTGCTGTGGGACATCCTCAACCCCGAGCGGATCCTGGCCGCCGCGGGCGGCGTCGGGTCCGGCGGCCTGGTACTGCGGATCGCCTGCGAGTACGCCGGCGAGCGCGCCCCCTTCGGCACGCCGATCGGGGCGAACCAGGCCGTCGCGTTCCCGCTCGCGCGGATCAAGGCGCAGCTGGAGCTGGCCCGGCTGATGACCTACAAGGCCGCCTGGCTGTGGGACCGCGGCCGGCCCTGCGGCTCGGAGGCCAACATCGCCAAGCTCACCGCGGCGGACGCGGCCTGGCAGGCGGCCGACCGCGCGTTCCAGACCTACGGCGGCATGGCGTACTCCCTGGAGTACCCGGTCGCCCGGATGTTCCGGGACGCCCGCATCGCCAAGAACATCCCGGTCGCCGAGGAACTCGTCCTCGCCCACATCGCCCAGCACGAGCTGGGACTCCCCAAGTCGTACTGACCCGTCCCACGCCCCGAGCCGCGCGGGGCGCGGCCCGGGTCACGGGGACGCACGGACGCAGGGGACGCGCCTCAGCCGAAGCGGGGCGGGCGCTTCTCCCGGATCGCCGCGACGCCCTCGCGCACGTCCGGGCCGGTGAACCCGAAGAACTCCATCGCCAGGGAGGCGTCGAACGTCGGCCCGGCGAGGCGCAGCCAGTTGTTCAGCGCGTGCTTGGTGAACGACAGCGCCTCGGCCGGCCCGGCGGCGAGGCGTCCGGCGATCTCCAGCGCGCGCTCGTGCACGTGCGCGTCGTCCACGCACAGCGAGACCAGACCGATCCGCTCGGCCTCCTCGCCGGTGAGGACGTCGTTGAGCAGCAGGTAGTACTTGGCCTTCGCGAGCCCGCACAGCAGCGGCCACACGATCGCCGCGTGGTCGCCCGCCGCGACGCCCAGCCGCGTGTGCCCGTCGATGATCTTCGCGGTGCGGCCCGCGACGGAGACGTCGGCCAGCAGCGCGACCGCGAGCCCGGCGCCCACCGCCGGGCCCTGCACGGCGCTGACCACCGGCTTGGAGCAGTTCAGCACGTTCATCACGATGTCGCGGGCCTCGCGCATGATCCGGCGGCGGGAGGCGTGGTCGGTCATCATCTCCTCGATCATGGCGAGGTCGCCGCCGGCGGAGAACGCCGTGCCCTCCCCCCGCACGAGCACCACGCGGACGTCGTCGTCGGCGTCGGCGTCCCGCCAGATCTCCGCCAGCTCGCGGTGCCCGGTGGTGTCGACCGCGTTCAGCTTGCCCGGTGTGCTGATCGTGACCCGCAGCACCCCGTCCGCCGCCCAGTCGATCTTCAGCCGCTCGTACGCGTCGTACCGCGTCATGCCGCACTCCCCTGCCGCGAGTGGTCGTCGAATGCCGCGCGCAATCGTCGCACAGCGAACTCGACCGCCTCGGCGCCGGCGTCGAAGATCTCGGGCAGCAGGAAGAAGGAGTGCACGACGCCGTCGTAGCGGCGCAGCTCCACCGGCACGCCGGCCTCGGCGAGGCGGCGCGCGTAGGCCTCGCCCTCGTCGCGCAGGATGTCGCACTCGGCGGTGATCACGGTGGCGGGCGCGGCGCCGGCCAGGTCCGCGGCGCGCAGCGGGGCCAGCCGGGGATCGGCCGGGTCGGCGCCGTCCCGGTAGAGCTCCATGAACCGGGCGAGCGATCCGGCGTCCAGCCCGTAGCCCGTCCCGTACTCCCGCCAGCTCGGGGTGTCCTTCGCCGTGTCGGTCACCGGGTAGACGAGCAGCTGGTGGGCGAGGGGGACCCCGGCGTCCCTGGCCAGCAGCGCGGCGACCGCGGCGAGGTTGCCGCCCGCGCTGTCTCCGGCGACCGCCACGGCCCCCTCCAGCACGCCGTACCGTCCGGGCTCGCGCGCCACCGAGGACACCACGGCCCAGGCGTCGTCCACCGCCGCGGGGAACGGGTGCTCGGGGGCCAGCCGGTAGCCGACGTTCAGCACGGCGCACTCCGCCGCGGCCGCCAGGTCGCGGCAGAAGGCGTCCACGTCGTCGACGCCGCCGAGCACCCATCCTCCGCCGTGCAGGTACACGACGGCCGGCAGCGGCCCTCGCTCGGGCGGCGCCGGGCGGTACAGGCGCACCGGCACGGGCCCCCCGGGGCCGGGCACCTCGACGTCGCGGACCCGCGGAAGCTCGCGCCGCACGACCGGGAAGGCCGCGCCGATCCGCTCCCGCATCTGCTCGATCGTGGGCTCGGCGGGCCCGTCCCGCCCCGGCGGCACGGCGGTCCACGAGGCGAGCTGCTCCAGGAAGCTCACGGTCTGCGGGTGCAGGGGCATGCGGCGGCCTCCGGTGGGGGGACATCGGCGGAAATCCACCCCCTCGGCCTGCCCGGTGGCCGGGCCGCCAATCCCCGCGTCAGCGTCCGGCGGCTTCGGCGACGAGGGCCTCGAAGAGCCGCCTGTCGTCGCCCTCCTCGGGGTGCCACTGGACCGCGACGCCGAAACGGTGGCCCTGGAGTTCCACGGCCTCCACCACCTGGTCCTCGGCCCACGCGACGGCGGTCAGGCCCTTGCCGAGCCGGCTCACCGCCTGGTGGTGGTAGGTGGGGACGTCGGAGGAGGCCCCGAGGATCCTGCCGATCCGGCTCCCCTCGCTGGTCCGCACCAGGTGGGAGCCGAGGAGCCCGGCGGCGGGGGCGTGCCCCCGGTGGCCCACCGCCTCCGGCAGGTGCTGGACGAGGGCGCCGCCGCGCGCGACGTTCAGCACCTGCATTCCCCGGCAGATCGCCAGGAACGGCAGGTCGGCGTCGACGACCGCGCGGACGAGGGCCAGCTCGAACCGGTCGCGCTGCGGCTGCGGCGGCCCGGTCTCGGGATGCCGGGCGGCGCCGTAGAGCTCCGGGTCGACGTCGCCGCCTCCCGCCAGGACGACGCCGTCCAGCCGCGAGACCAGGGTGTCCAGTCCGCGCAGGGTCGCGGCCGGGGGCAGCAGGACCGGGACGCCGCCGGCCCGCTCGACCGAGCGCGCGTACGGCACGGGCAGCAGCGCGGCCTCGCGCACCCAGAACCCCCAGCGGGCCGGCTCCTGGTAGGCGGTGATGCCGATGAGCGGCGGCCCGCCCTCACCGGCCTCCGGGTGCGGCGCTCCGCGCACGGCTCCTGACATGCGTGTCTCCCCCCTGTGCTGGACCCCGGCCCGGGGCGGCCGCCGACACGGGCGACCCGCCGGCCGCACGTCACCGTGCGCCGCCCGCCCCCTCGCGCCGGCCGCCCCCGGCCCTCCTCGGATCAGCTTGCCGCACGGCACGCGGCTCCGCCGTCGGAAGTGGCGAGATCGGCGCATCGCGATGCCGGGGCGGTGACCGGTCGCGGGGTGGCTCGCGGCGGAAACACCGAAGAATTCGGAAATCTTCTTCCCTGATGCAGGTTCTTCCTCCCCTTCCGGACGGTTCTTCCGGAACGTTCGCGCCCCGATCGGATACCGATCAGTATGCGTTGACCGATTCACTTACCGTCGGTCACGCGAAATTGACGTCCCATTACAGTGAGTAGCGGTCTTGGGCCTCTGTCCACCCGATCGATTGAACACCTGCGGGGATGGATGAGAGAATCTCACCAACTCGGGCAGCGAGCGCGTCCGGATCCTCCGTCAGCGCTGCCGTCCGACCACCGAAAACAGCCCCCTGGGAGGCGAGCCGACCGAATGCCACCGGAAACTCGCGTTATCAAAGAATGCTTCGCACGCCTTGAGGCCGATCCAGCGGGCGCCACGAGCTATTTCTACGGCCGCCTTTTCGCGGCGCGGCCGCGGCTGCGGACCCTGTTCCCTCCCGCGATGGGCGGCCAGCACGACCGGTTCTTCCACGCGCTCAGCCGGATCGTGTGGAGCCAGGACAACCCCGAGGAGCTCGCCCGCCACCTTGAGGGCCTCGGCCGCGGCCACCGCAAGTACGGGGTCCTGCGCGAGCACTATCCGGCCGTCGAGGAGGCCCTGACCGCGACGCTGCGCGCCTTCGCCGCCGACGTCTGGACGGCCGAGACCGAGGCGGCCTGGCGCGCCGCCTACCGCTCCGCGGCCGACGCCATGGCCGCCGCGGCGGAGCGGGACGCCGCGAGCGCCCCGCCGTGGTGGGTCGCCGAGGTCGTGCGGCACGAGCGCCGCGCCTTCGACCTCGCCGTCCTCACGCTGCGCCCCGAGCGTCCCCTGCCGTTCGCGCCCGGGCAGCACGTGAGCGTGCAGAGCGCCCGCTGGCCGCGGATCTGGCGGCCGTACTCGATCGCGAACGCGCCCCGCCGGGACGGGACGATCTGCCTGCACGTCCGGGCCCATCCCGCCGGGTGGGTGAGCGGCGCGCTGGTCCGGCACACCGGTCCGGGCGACAGCGTGCTGCTGGGCCCGCCGGACGGCGCGATGACCCTCGACCCGGAGTCGGGCCGCCCGCTCCTGCTCATCGGCGGCGGCACCGGCCTGGCCCCCGTGAAGGCGCTGGCCGAGCAGGCCCTCGCCTCCGACCCGTGCCGCGACGTCCTGCTCGTCGCCGCGGCCCGCACCGAAAGCGCCCTGTACGACCTCCCCGCGCTGCGGCACCTGGAGTCGGCCCACGCCCGGCTCCAGGTCGTCCCCGTGGTGTCCCGCGAACCCGCCGCCGGCGCCCTCGCCGGCCGCGTGCCGGACGTCCTTCCCCAGCTCCTGGACGGCGCCGGCGGCCACGACGCCTACGTGGCCGGGCCCGCCCCGCTCGTCCGCGCGACGGTCGCCGCCCTGCAGCGGCTCGGCGTGCCGCTGACGCGCGTCCACCACGACCTGCTCACGGCCGGGGACTGAGGCGCGTCACCAGCCGGCGCGCTCCCGCAGGAACTCGGTCGTCTTCGCGTCCGCCGGGTAGAACGACTCGATCGCCAGTTCCGCCACCGTGATGTCGACCGGCGTCCCGAAGGTCGCGATCGTGCTGAAGAACGACAGTTCCCGGCCGTCCACCCGCATCCGCAGCGGAACGAAGACATCGTGGCTCGCGGGCGGGGCGATCGCCTCCCCCACGTCGCCGGGGAAGCTCCGCAGCTCCTTGTGCAGCTGGGCGAGCCCCGCGTCCGCGGTCAGCGCCACATGCCGCCGGACCCGGTCGATCATGTGGGCGCGCCACTCCGCCAGGTTCAGAATGTTCTTGGCCATCCCGTCCGGGTGCATGCTGAGCCGCAGCACGTTCAGCGGCGGCTCCAGCAGTTCCGGAGGCGCGCCCTCCATGAAGAACGCGGCCGCGCCGTTGGCGTCGATCAGGTTCCAGAACCGGTCCACGACCACCGCCGGATAGGGCTCGTGGCCCTCCAGCACCTGCCGGAGCGCCGCCCGGACCGTGTCCATCTTCGGTTCCTCGATCGGCGTCTCGTCGAACACCGGCGCGTACCCGGCCGACACCAGCAGCAGGTTGCGGTCGCGCAGCGGCACGTCCAGGTGCTCGGCGAGCCGCAGCACCATCTCCCGGCTCGGCGCCGAGCGCCCCGTCTCCACGAAGCTGAGGTGCCGCGTCGACACGTCCGCCTCCGACGCCAGCTCCAGCTGGCTCAGCCTGCGCCGCTGCCGCCACGCCCGGAGCTGGTCCCCGATCGGCCGCACGTCGCTCAGTCCCGTCGTCATCGTCGTCACGCCACGACGGTAGCGGCACCCGGGTCAGGCTCACGATTACGTGCGGGGTAATGGACGCTCCGAGGCCCGGGCGGCGAGGGTGGGGCCTCCGAGACCCGCCCCAGGAGGCCTTCATGACGACCGGGTTCACCCCCGACCAGCTGACCGACGCCATGCCGTTCGCCCGCGCGCTCGGCATGGAGATCGACACCGCGGGGCCGGAGGAGGTCGCCGGCCACCTGGACTGGGCCCCCGACCGCTGCACCGCCGGCGGGCTCATGCACGGCGGCGCCCTCATGGCCCTGGCCGACACGCTCGGCGCGGCGTGCGCGTTCCTCAACCTCCCGCCGGACACCTCCACCTCGACGCTGGAGTCCAAGACCAACTTCTTCCGCGGGGTCAGGGAGGGACGCGTCCGGGGCGTCTCCCGCCCGCTGCACACCGGCCGGACCTCGATCGTCGTCCAGACCGACCTGTACGACGAGACCGGGCGCCGTGTCGCCCAGGTGACCCAGACCCAGGCCGTGCTCCGCCTGTGAGCTCGCCGGGCCGACGCCTTTACATTGTAGATTTTTTGGAGAGGTGCTCGGCGAAGAAGGCGAGGATGCGCTCCCAGCCGCCCGGGGCGTTCTCGCGGCCCTTCCCGAAGCCCATGACGATCTTCGCGATGGGGCCGAACGGGGGCGGCGGCGTGAGGTCGGTGAGGAACCCGTGCCCGGTGCCCGGGTACTCCTTCACGTCGTGCGTCACGCCCGCGGCCGCGAGGGCGCGCTCCAGCCTCCCGGCGGCCCCCCGCAGCGACGGGTCGGCGGCGCCGTAGCTGCCGACGATCGGGCACGCGCCCCGCAGGGACTCCTCGGGCCGGCGCGGCAGGATCCCGTAGTTGGCCGCGGCGGCCTGGAAGTCGTACTTCGCCGCCGCGACCAGCGCGAACCCGCCGCCCATGCAGAACCCGCAGACCCCGACGCCGCCGGTGCAGTCGTCCCGGCCGGCGAGCCATGCGCGGGCCGCCTCGATGTGGTCGTAGGTCGGCCCGCGCTGGGCCCGCATGTCGCGCATCGCCTTGGCGACGCAGCGCACCCAGGGCGCCCCGTTGTAGAGGTCGGGCAGGACGGCGAGGTACCCATGGGCGGCGAACCGGTCGGCCTGGGCGCGCATGTCGTCGTTCGCGCCCATCGCCTCGAACACGATCACGACGCCCGGCCAGGGCCCCTCCCCCTCGGGGACGGCGAGGTAGCCCGGCAGCGCGCGGCCGCCCACCGGAATGGAGATGTCAGACATAGCGTCCAATACTTCCCCAGTCGGGCCCGCGCGCCTAGCCCCGGCGCGGGATCAGACCTTGCGCCACTGCGGCACCCACGCGCCGTCCTCGACGACGTAGTCGCCGAACAGGTCCGGGGCCTCCGTGCGCATCACCTCGCCGATCTTGCCGAAGAGCAGCCGGATCTCCTCCTCGGCGCCGGGCGCGGTGCGGTTCTCCAGGGTGTGGCGCAGGGTGCGGACGTTGGCCGTCCAGACCAGGCCGGTGCCGACGCCCTCGGGGGCGAACCGGCGCATGAACGAGGTCTTGTGCTTCTTCTCCTTGAACGGCACGCCCTCGTCGTCCAGGCCGAAGTGCGCGGCCATCCAGCCCTGGAACTCCTCCATCTGCTCCAGCACGGCGGTAGCGCGCTTCATCAGCTCGGTGTCCTCGCGGGCCCACTCCGGGAACCAGAAGGGGATGTCCTGCAACCGGACGAACCGCAGCGACTCCTGCGAGATGGCCACGCCCGGCCGGTGCCGGACGAGCTCGTGGGTCAGCACCCGGCTCACGTTGTGCAGGACGAAGCTGAAGCTGACGTGCTCCAGCACCGAGCCGTGCAGGCTGCGCAGGATGTTCTCCAGGTACTGGCCGGAGTCGGTGCGGATCTTGGTGACGTTGGGGTTGAGGCCCGGCTCCCAGGAGCGGTAGCAGAGCCGGCCCGCGAACTCGGCGAGATTCTGCGGGTCGTTGAGCTCCTCGTCGAGCTCCCCGCGGTCGAGCCGCTCCAGCCAGCTCTCCCCGCCCACCTCCCGCAGGTACCGGGCGACCTCGTCGTAGTCCAGTTCGGGCCGCGCAACGAGGAACACCTCGGGCTCGACGCTCTTCACTCTCGTTCCCCCTACGGGTCGTTTCCGTCGCCCCTTAGGAAACCACCCCGCCACCCCGGCCGCGACCTCGGGCACGGCCTTCGGGGGTAATGAGCGTCCTGGATCACGCTCGTGGGGTTGTGGCGCACACTAGAGAAATTCGTCCAGCTAGGAGGGTTCTATGCCATCGGAACTGACAGTGCTGGGGGCCTGCCCGCTGGACTGCCCCGACGGCTGCTCATGGGTCGTCACCGTACGGGACGGGGCGGCGGTCCGGCTGCGCGGCAACCCCGGCCACCCGTACACGCGCGGGGCGCTGTGCGCGAAGGTGAACCGGTGGCTGGAACGCGCCGCCCAGCCGGACCGCATCCTGCACCCGATGCGCCGGGTGGGCGCCAAGGGCGAGGGGCGGTTCGAGCGCATCGGGTGGGACGAGGCGCTCGACGAGATCGCCGCGCGGCTGGAGGACGTCGCCCGGGAGCACGGCGGCGAGGCGATCTGGCCCTACTGGGGGACGGGGACGCTCGGCTACCTGCAGGGCCTCGAAGGGTATTCCGGCCGGCGGTTCTTCAACGTGCTCGGCGCCTCGGCCCACGACGCCGACATCTGCTCGGCGGCGGGCAGCGCCGGGATGGCCGAGGCGGTCGGCTCGCCGGGCGGCATGGACCCCGAGGACCTGGCGCACGCCCGGCTCGTCCTGCTGTGGGGCACCAATCCGCTGACCAGCGGGCACCATGTGTGGAAGTTCGTCCAGGACGCGCGGAAGGCGGGCGCGCACCTGGTCGCGATCGACCCGGTGCGGACGCGGACGGCGCGGCAGGCCGACGAGCACCTGGCGCCCCTGCCCGGAACGGACGGGGCGCTCGCGCTCGGCCTGCTCCACGTCATCGTGGGCCTCGGCGCGCAGGACGCGGACTTCCTGGCCCGGGGCACGCTCGGATGGCGGGAGTTCCGCGACCGGATCGCCGAGTACCCCCCGGACCGGGCCGCGCGGATCACCGGCGTCCCGGCGGACCGCATCGTGGCGCTCGGCGAGCGGATCGCCCGCACCCGCCCCACCGCGATCCGCGCGACGCAGGGGCTCCAGCGGCACTCCGGCGGCGGGGCCGCCCTGCGGCTGATCGCCGCCATCCCCGCCGTGACCGGCGACTGGGCGAGGCGCGGCGGCGGGGTCGCGTTCTCCACGTCCGGCCACGTGAAGCTGGACAAGGCCGCGCTGTGGCGCGACGACCTGCGCCCCCGCCCGGTGCGGACGCTGTCGATGAGCCGCCTCGGCGAGGGGCTGCTGGACGTCCAGGACCCGCCCGTCAAGGCCCTGTTCGTCATCGCGGCCAACCCCGCGGGCAGCACCCCGCACCAGAACAAGGTGCGCCGGGGCCTGGCCCGCGACGACCTGTTCACCGTGGTGCTGGAGCAGTTCCCGACCGACACCGTGGACTACGCCGACATCGTGCTGCCCGCGACGGCGCAGCACGAGCACACCGACCTGCACGAGGGCTACGGCCACCTGTACCTCACCTGGAACGAGCCCGCGGTGGCGCCGCCCGGCGAGTGCCTGCCCACGACCGAGACCTTCCGCCGCCTGGCGCACCGGATGGGCCTGCGGGAACCGGCCCTCTACGACTCCGACGAGAGCCTCGCCGAACAACTGCTGGCGTCGGACCACCCGTGGATGGCGGGCGTCACGCTGGACCGGCTCCGCAAGGAGGGATTCGTGCGCATGTCGGTCCCGGACCCGTTCCTGCCGTACGCCGACGGCTTCCCGACCCCGTCGGGGCGGTTCGAGTTCCGCTCGTCCACCGCCGGGCTCGCCGGATACGTCCCACCCGCGGAGGTCGCCGACGAGGAGCGGGCCGAGAAGTACCCCCTCGCCCTGGTCTCGGCCGCGTCCCACGAGTTCCTCAACACCCAGTTCGCCAACAACCCGGAGTTGAGGCGCCGCTCGGGCGGACTCGCCGTCCGCCTCCACGAGGACGACGCGCGGGCGCGGGGCCTGGTCGACGGGCAGCGCGTCGTGGTCGGCAACGAGCGGGGCTCCTTCGAGGCCGTCCTGAAGATCACCGACGAGGTCCGCCCCGGCGTCGCGGCGGCGGCCAAGGGCCACTGGGCCAAGCTCTCCGGCGGCTCCAACGCCAACGCCGTGGTCGACGAGCGCGCCACCGACCTCGGCGGCGGCCCCGTCTTCCACGACACCCGCGTGGAGATCGCCGCCCTGCCGGCGCCACCGCGGCCGGCCGGGCCCCTCGCAGGTGCGGATCCGGCCGCCGGCGGAGGCGACATTCAGTAGCTCCCCGGATGCTCCTGGGCGAGGATTCGCCTCCATGGCATGGTCACTGGACGAGGAGTTCCCCGGGAGAACGCGCACGCTGACGCTCCGGTGGGTCTACCTCCACATGCACGAAGAGTACGCACGGCACAACGGCTTTCCGCGAGGGCGGGAAACGTGATCTTTGTGGGCGGTACGGTGTGGCCTGGAGGGATCGATGACGTTTCAGGCCGATACCGGCGCCGTGCTCGACCGCGCCAGGAGGTACGAGCGGCAGGGGCGGGCCGAGGAGGCCGCGGCCGCCTACGCGGACGCCGCCGACGCCATGGAGGCGCGCGGCGACCTGGC
>NZ_JBFARL010000235.1:0-11312 GCF_040674655.1 Actinomadura sp. NPDC049753
CAGCGCGCCGCGTCCGCGAGCCGCCGCGCCGTGGCGCGCGGCGGCCGGATCCGGCGGCTGCGCGAGCCCGAGCCGCGTGGGGGAGCGCAGCGTCCACCCGGCCGCCGCCATCGCCACACGCTCCAGCGGATGGCGGGGCCCCTTCTCGACGGCGCGGGCCCGCAGGTGCACCAGCACCTCCGGGATGTCGATGGCGACCGGGCACGCCTCGAAGCAGGCCCCGCACAGCGTCGACGCGTACGGCAGCGACGCGTCCACCTCCGACTCGATGCCCCTGATCTGCGGGGACAGGATCGCGCCGATCGGGCCGGGGTAGGGCGAGCCGTAGGCGTGGCCGCCCGCGCGCTGGTAGACCGGGCACACGTTCAGGCACGCCGAGCAGCGGATGCAGCGCAGCGCCTGCCGGCCCACCTCGTCGGCCAGGGTGGCGGTGCGGCCGTTGTCCAGCAGGACGAGGTGGAAGTCGCGCGGGCCGTCGCCGGGGGACACGCCCGTCCAGGTCGAGGTGTAGGGGTTCATCCGCTCGGCGGTGGACGAGCGGGGCAGCAGCTGGAGGAACACCTCCAGGTCCCGCCAGCTCGGCACGATCTTCTCCACGCCCATCACCGAGATGAGCGTCTCGGGGAGCGTCAGGCACATCCGGCCGTTGCCCTCCGACTCCAGCACGACGAGCGTGCCGGTGTCGGCGACGGCGAAGTTCACGCCCGACACCCCGACCTTCGCCGACAGGAACTTGGCGCGCAGGTGCCGCCGGGCGGCCTCGGCCAGCTCGGCCGGCGCGTCGGTCAGCCCCTCCGGCGCGTCCTCCATCGCGCGCAGGAAGATGTCGCGGATGTCGGAGCGGTTGCGGTGGATCGCCGGGACGAGGATGTGCGACGGCCGGTCGTCGCCGAGCTGGACGATCAGCTCCGCCAGGTCGGTCTCGTAGGCGGTGATCCCCTCCTCGGCGAGGAACTCGTTGAGGCCGATCTCCTGCGTCGCCATCGACTTGACCTTGACGACCTCGGTCTCGCCGGTGGCCTTCACCAGGTCCGCGACGATCCGGTTGGCCTCGGCCGCGTCGCGGGCCCAGTGCACCGTCCCGCCGGCCTCGGTGACCTTCTCCTCCAGCAGCCGCAGGTAGTGCCCGAGGTCCGCCAGGACATGGTCCTTGATCTGCTTGCCCGCCTCGCGGAGCGCGGCCCAGTCGTCCAGTTCGGCCACCGCGGCGGCGCGGCGCCCGCGGATCGTGGTGGTGGCGTGCGCGAGGTTCCCGCGCAGCCGCGGGTCCGCCACCGCGCGGCGGGCCGCGTCCGGGAACGACGGCATTCCGAGGTAGGTCGGCATCGCCTGAGCGGAGCGAACCGGGGGGTGTGGGGGGTCGTCCCCCCACGGGGGACGCGCCGGCGAGGTCATGCGGGCTCCTCCCGCGTCGAGGCGAGGATCTCGGCCAGGTGGACGGTCCGCACCGCGGCGCGGGTGCGGGTGAGGGCGCCGCCGATGTGCATCAGGCAGGAGTTGTCCGCCGCGCACAGCGTCTCGGCGCCGGTCTCCCGGACGGCGGTGACCTTGTCGGCGCACATCGCGGCCGACACCTCGGCGTTCTTCAGCGCGAACGTCCCGCCGAACCCGCAGCACTCGGCCGCGTCCGGGAGCTCGACCAGGTCGATGCCGCCGACCTCGCGCAGCAGCCGCAGCGGGCGGTCGCCGACGTGCAGCATCCGCAGCGAGTGGCACGTGGGGTGGTAGGTGACGCGGTGCGGGTAGTACGCGCCGACGTCGGTGACGCCGAGGACGTCCACCAGGAACTCCGTCAGCTCGTAAACGCGGGAGGCGACCCCGGCGGTGCGCGGCGCGAGCCGGGGGTGCCAGTCGCGGATCATCGCCGCGCAGGACGCGGACGGCGTCACGACCGCGTCGTAGGGCTCGAACGTCTCCGCGAACCCCTTCACCAGGGGCAGCGCCTGCTTCCGGTAGCCGGTGTTGAGGTGCATCTGCCCGCAGCAGGTCTGCGACTCGGGGAACTCGACGTCGTGGCCGAGGCGCCGCAGCAGCCGCACCACCGCTCTGCCCGTCCCCGGGTACATCGTGTCGTTGACGCAGGTGAGGAACAGCGCGACCTTCACAGTGCCTGCCTCCCGTGGGCGGGGCCGCCCAGGGCGGAGCGGCTGGACTCGCGGACGACCAGTTCGGGCTGGAACATCACCTGCTGGTGGGCGTGCCCGCCCGAGTCGTCGCACTCCTCCAGCAGGAGCTCCGTCGCGATCCGGCCGAGCTGGTAGGTGGGCTGCCGCACCGAGCTGAGCGGGACGGCGGCCGCGGCCGAGAACTCGATGTCGTCGTACCCGATCAGCGCGACGTCATCCGGCACCTTGATCCCGGCCTGGAGGAGGACGCGCAGCACGCCGAGCGCGAGCAGGTCGTTCGCGCAGAAGATCGCGTCGGGCAGCGGCGGGCCGGCCTCCAGCAGCCGCCGGGCCGCCTCCTGCCCGGACCGGGCGTTCATCGCCCCCACCGCGACCTCGCGCATCGCCTTCCCGGGGAGCCCGGCGGCGCGCAGCGCCCGCAGCGCGCCCTTGCGCCGGTCGACGCACTGGCGCAGCACGGCCGGCCCGGTCACCAGCGCCAGCGTCCGGGCCCCCGCGTCCAGCAGTTCGCGGACCGCGAGCTCGCCGCCCGCGACGTCGTCGACGGCGACCGAGCACTGGTTGGCGCGCGGCGTCGGGTGGTCGAGCAGCACCACCGGGACGCCCCGCTCGCTCAGCCGGTCGGCGGCCTCGCCGTCGTCGCCGACCGGGGTCAGCAGGACGCCCCGGACGCGCTGCTCGGCGAACACCCGCAGGTTGCGCAGCTCCCGCTCGTCCGACTCGCCCGAGGAGGACAGGATCACCGCGTAGCCGCGCTCGCTGGCGGTGTCCTCCACGCCGCGCGCCACGTCGGTGAAGAACGGGTTGGCCAGGTCGAGGACCATCAGCCCGATCGTGCTGCTGTGCCCGGCGCGCAGCGTGGACGCCGAGCCGTTGCGGACGAAGCCGAGATCGCGGATCGCCTGCTCGACGCGGGCGCGGGTGGTCTCGGCGACGCGCTCGGGCCGGTTGAGCACGTTGGACACGGTGCCGGGCGAGACGCCGGCGTGCGCCGCGACCTGCTTGATGCCGACCGTCCTGCCCGGCGGCGCGGAGCGGCCGGTCTCGTCTGCGCCCAATCTGTGTGCCCCCGAGTCGTCCGCTGCTGTGTCGCCGCTCACTTTGGGTCATCCGATTAAAACGTGTCAACCCATGGTGGGGGTCCACCGGGCGCGAAACCCCGGCGGCCGGTCCCGGCCGCGTACGACTTCCGAACGTCACGGGCCCTTGCGAACACGGGCTTTCCGCAGCGTCGGGCGGGGGTGGCGGCAAGGTTCCCTCTTGACGGGTGCTCCGGGTCACATCTAGCGTCCTCCGCAACATCTCGTTAAAACGTTTTTCATCTGTACGTCACAGACGACCCCCGCGAGGAGGGCCGCGATGAGTGCACCGGGCCGCTCGGCGCCGCCGACATTGGCACTGGTCAACGTGAGTAAGTCGTTCGGCGCGGTCCGCGCGCTGCAGGGGGTCACCCTGGAGCTCCACGCGGGCGAGGTGCACGCCCTTGCGGGGGAGAACGGCGCCGGCAAGTCCACCGTCGTAAAAACGTTCGCAGGGGTGCACCGCCCCGACGCGGGCGAGGTGCGGGTGGACGGCGAGCCGGTGGCCTTCAACGGCCCCGCCGACGCGCAGGCCGCCGGAGTCGCGGTCATCTACCAGGAGCCCACGCTGTTCCCCGACCTGTCGGTCGCGGAGAACATCTTCATGGGCCGCCAGCCGCGCGGCGCGCTCGGCCGCATCGACCGCCGCGCCATGCACGCCGAGACGGCGCGGCTGTTCGAGCGGCTCGGCGTCGCGCTGGACCCGCAGCAGCCCGCCCGCGGCCTGTCGATCGCCGACCAGCAGGTCGTCGAGATCGCCAAGGCCATCTCCCGGGACGCGCGGGTGCTCATCATGGACGAGCCGACCGCGGCGCTCACCGGCCAGGAGGTCGCCCGCCTGTTCGCGGTGACCCGCAGCCTGCAGGAGCACGGCTGCGCGGTGCTGTTCATCTCGCACCGGCTGGAGGAGATCTTCGAGATCTGCCGCCGGGTCACGACGCTGCGCGACGGCACCTACGTCGGCACCGACATGGTCGCCGACATCACCCCCGACGACCTGGTCCGCCGGATGGTCGGCCGCGACCTCGACGCGCTCTACCCCAAGCAGGACGTCACGCCCGGCGAGGTCGCGCTGAAGGTGAGCCGGCTGACCCGCGAGGGCGCCTTCACCGACGTCTCCTTCGAGGTCCGCCGCGGCGAGATCGTCGCGCTGGCCGGGCTTGTCGGCGCCGGCCGCAGCGAGGTCGCCCGCGCCGTCTTCGGCGTGGACCGCTGGGACGCCGGGACCGTCGAGGTCGGCGGGCGCCCGCTCCCGGCGGGCAGCCCCACGGCCGCGATGTCGGCCGGGCTGGCGCTCGTCCCCGAGGACCGCCGCCAGCAGGGCCTCGTCATGGACATGTCGATCGAGCGGAACATGGGCCTGACCCAGCTGAAGGCGCTGCGCCGCGAGACCGGGCGCGGGGGCCTGATCTCCCGGAAGGTGGAGCGGGACCGCGCCGCCGACTGGGGCCTGCGCCTCCAGCTGAAGTACTCCCGGCTCAGCGACGCCGTCGGCGTCCTGTCGGGCGGCAACCAGCAGAAGGTCGTGCTCGCCAAGTGGCTGGCCACCGAGCCGGCCGTGCTGATCGTGGACGAGCCGACCCGCGGCATCGACGTCGGCACCAAGGCCGAGGTGCACCGGCTGCTGTCGGAGCTGGCCGCGCAGGACCTGGCGGTGCTGATGATCTCCTCCGACCTGCCGGAGGTGCTCGGCATGGCCGACCGGATCCTCGTCATGCACGAGGGCCGGCTGACCGCGCAGATCGCCCGCGCGGACGCGACCGAGGAGAGCGTGATGGCCGCGGCGACCGGCCGCCCCGGCACCGGAAAGGCGGCCTGAGCCGATGACCGTCCTCACCCAGTCCCCGGCCAGGCCGGAGTCGGGCGGCCCGCCGGGCGGCGGGCGCCGCCTGGTCGAGATGGTGCTGCGCGCCCGCGAGCTGAGCATCCTCGGCGCGCTGGTCCTGCTCGTGCTCGGCACGACGATCGCCAACCCGCGGTTCCTGTCCGGCCAGGGCCTCAAGGACATCTTCCTCAACGCCTCGATCCTGGTGCTGCTCGCCGTCGGGCAGAGCATGGTCGTCGTCACCCGCAACATCGACCTGTCGGTCGGGTCGGTCGTCGGGCTCGTCGCGTTCAGCGCAGGGAAGTACGCCTCCGCGGGGGACCGCAACGTCGTGCTGGTCGTGCTGGTGGGCGTCGGGATCGGCCTGGTCTGCGGGCTCGTGAACGGGCTGCTGGTCAGCTTCTGCCGCGTCCCCGCCCTCGTCGTCACCCTCGGCACCCTGTACGTCATCCAGGGGCTGGACTACCGCATCGCGCACGGCGACCAGATCGGCGCCGCGGACCTTCCGGCGTCGCTGCTGAGCCTCGGCAACGACGGGATCCTCGGCATCCCCTACCTGCCGATCATCACCGTGGTCGTGATGGCGGCGGTCGGCTACTACCTGCGCTCCTACTCCTCCGGGCGCGAGTACTACGCGATCGGCTCCAGCCCGGAGGCCGCGATGCTCGCCGGCGTGCCGATCCGCCGCCGCGTCCTCACCGCCTACCTGGTCAGCGGCGCCCTCGCCGGCCTCGCCGGGGTGCTGTGGCTCGCCCGGTTCGGCACCGTCGTCGCCGACGCCGCGAACGGCTGGGAGCTGAAGGTCGTCAGCGCCGTCGTCGTCGGCGGCGTCGCCATCACCGGCGGCGTCGGCACCGTGTACGGGGCGGCGCTCGGCGCGCTGCTGCTCACCACCATCGGCAGCGTGCTGGTGGTGCTCAAGGTCAACTCGTTCTGGCAGGACGCGATCACCGGCGTCCTGCTGCTGCTGGCCATCAGCGTCGACCGGCTGCTGGCGCTGCGCGTCACCCGGGCGCTGAAACAGCGGTCCCTGGCCTCGGCCGCGCACCGCGCCGCCGCCCCGGAGAGCAAGGAGGGACGGTCATGAGCCGCCTGATGCGGTGGGAGACCGCCGTCACCGCCCTGCTGGTGGTGGTGTTCGCGAGCGGCGCCGGGTTCTCCCCGGACTTCGCGAACAACGACAACCTGTCGTTCGCGCTGGACGACCTCAGCGAGATCGCGCTGATCGCGCTGCCAATGACGCTGCTGGTCGTGTGCGGGCAGGTGGACCTGTCGGTCGCCTCGATCCTCGGGCTGTGCAGCGCCCTCACCGGCAAGCTGTGGGACGGCGGCATGTCCATCGAGGCGATCATCCCGCTGGTGCTGGTCGTCGGCGTGGTCTGCGGGCTGGTGAACGGCCTGCTGGTGACCCGGCTCGGGCTGCCGTCCCTCGCCGTGACGATCGGCACGCTGACCCTCTACCGGGGTCTGGCGTACGTGACGCTCGGCACCGGGGCGATCTCGGAGTTCCCCGTCGCCTACACCGATCTCGCGACCTCCTCGATCCCGGGCACGCCGATCCCGTACCCGGTCGCGCTGTTCGCCGTGCTCGCCGCCGCCACCGGCGTCGTCCTGCACGCCACCGGCGTCGGGCGGTCGCTGTTCGCGATCGGCGCGCAGGAGGACGCCGCCTACTTCGCCGGCATCCGGGTCAAGCGCATCAAGCTGATCCTGTTCGCGGTGTCCGGCCTCGTCGCCGGGTTCGCCGGCGTCGTCTACACGCTCCGCTACGGCAGCGCCCGCGCCGACAACGGCATCGGCCTGGAGCTCGCCGTCATCGCGGCGGTGCTGCTCGGCGGCGTCGACTTCGACGGCGGCAAGGGCACCCTCGGCGGCGTCATCGCGGCCGTGCTGCTCATCGGCCTGCTCCGCAACCTGCTGATGCTCAACGACGTCTCCACCGAGGTCCAGTCGATCGTCACGGGCCTGCTGCTCATCATCAGCGTCCTCACGCCGCGGCTGATCGCCGTGGCGCGCGAGGCCCGAGGCCGGCGGCGGGGCGCGAGACCCGCGGTCCCCGCCGCCGCACCCTGACCCCGCCGCCCCTCGAACCCGACCGCACCTCGAACCCGACCGCACGACCCCTGCCCCCCGCCGCATGTCCCTCCACCGTCTGAATACCCACCCCGGTTGCACGACCCGGAACTGTGAAAGGCACCCTGATGAGCATTCGTATGCGCGCCCCGCGCCGGCTGGCGGCCGCCGCCACGGCGGGCGCTCTGGCCCTCAGCCTGGCCGCCTGCGGCGGGACCACCAAGGACTCCGCGTCCGGCTCGGGGGACGCCAAGGCCGGGGGCAAGGCCTCCGCGAACCCGAACGCGCCGCTGAAGAAGGGCCTGAAGCTGGCCTTCCTGCCCAAGCAGGTCAACAACCCCTACGAGACGATCGTCGACAACGCCGGCATCGCGGCGGCCAAGGAGTTCGGCGGTGAGGCCAAGGAGGTCGGCCCGTCCGACGCCTCGGCGTCGTCGCAGGTCTCCTACATCAACACGCTGATCCAGCAGCGGCACGACGCGATCCTCATCGCCGCCAACGACGAGAACGCGGTGTGCGGTCCGCTCAAGCAGGCGATGTCCAAGAACATCAAGATCGTCGCCTACGACTCCGACACCAACCCCGACTGCCGGGACGTGTTCATCAACCAGGCCAGCTCCGAGGAGATCGGCCGCAGCGAGGTCAAGCTGCTGTCCGAGCAGATCGGCGGCGAGGGCGAGATCGCGATCCTGTCGGCGACCGCGAACGCCACGAACCAGAACACCTGGATCAAGTTCATGCAGGACGAGCTGAAGAAGCCCGAGTACTCCAAGATGAAGCTCGTCAAGGTGGCCTACGGCGACGACGACGACCAGAAGTCGTTCCAGCAGACCCAGGGCCTGCTGCAGGCGTACCCGAACCTGAAGGGCATCATCTCGCCGACCACGGTCGGCATCGCCGCCGCCGCCCGCTACATCTCCGGCTCCAAGTACAAGGGCAAGGTCGCGCTGACCGGCCTCGGCACCCCCGACCAGATGCGCAAGTTCGTCAAGGACGGCACGGTCAAGGGCTTCGAGCTCTGGGACCCGAAGAACCTCGGCTACCTCGCCGCGTTCGCGGCGGCGGCGCTGTCGTCCGGCCAGATCACCGGCGCGGAGGGCGAGAAGTTCACGGCGGGCAAGCTCGGCGAGCGCACGATCGGCGCCAACGGCGAGGTGATCCTCGGCCCGCCGACCGTGTTCGACGCGAAGAACATCGACCAGTACCACTTCTGAATCTGAGCGAAGCGACACGGGGGCGTGGGGGGTCGCCCCCCACAAGGAGACAGAGATGTCCGGAAGCACGAAGCGCGTCTGCTTCCTGCTGAAGGTCAGGCAGGACCGCCTGGAGGAGTACAAGCTGCGCCACCAGGCGGTCTGGCCCGACATGCTCAGCGCCCTGCGCGACACCGGATGGCGCAACTACTCGCTGTTCCTGCGCGAGGACGGCCTTCTCGTCGGCTACCTGGAGACCGACGACTTCGCGGCCGCCCAGGAGGCGATGGCCCGCACCGAGGTGAACGCGCGGTGGCAGGCGGAGATGGCGCCGTTTTTCGAGGACCTCGACGGCCGCCCCGACGAGGGGATGCGGACGCTCCCCGAGGTCTTCCACCTGGACTGACCAGGACCGGAGAGAAGAGAGAGGCAAGCGTGAAGGACACCAGCGCGGTGAAGGACGCCCTGCGCCGCCAGCAGATCGAGACCCCCTCGTGGGCGTACGGGAACTCGGGGACCCGGTTCAAGGTCTTCGCCCAGCAGGGCGTGCCGCGCACCCCGCAGGAGAAGATCGACGATGCCGCGCAGGTGCACCGGTTCACCGGCGTCGCCCCCAGCGTCGCGGTCCACATCCCCTGGGACCGCGTGGACGACTACGCCGCGCTGGCCGCCCACGCGAAGGAGCGGGGGGTGCGGATCGGGGCGGTGAACACCAACGTCTTCCAGGACGACGACTACATGCTCGGCAGCGTCACCAACCCCGACCCCGCCGTCCGCCGCAAGGCCCTCGACCACCTGCTCGAAGCGGTCGACATCATGGACGCCACCGGGTCCCGCGACCTGAAGCTGTGGTTCTCCGACGGCACGAACTACCCGGGGCAGGACGACATCCGCGACCGGCAGGACCGGATGGCCGAGGCCCTCGCCGCCGTCTACGACCGGCTCGGCGACGACCAGCGGTTCCTGCTGGAGTACAAGCTGTTCGAGCCGGCGTTCTACACGACCGACCTGCCTGACTGGGGCACTTCCTACGCGCACTGCCTGAAGCTCGGCCCGAAGGCGCAGGTCGTGGTCGACACCGGCCACCACGCGCCCGGCACCAACATCGAGTTCATCGTGGCGTTCCTGCTGCGCGAGGGGAAGCTCGGCGGGTTCGACTTCAACTCCCGCTTCTACGCCGACGACGACCTGATGGTGGGCGCCGCCGACCCGTTCCAGCTGTTCCGGATCATGTACGAGGTGGTCCGCGGCGGCGGCTACGACGTCGAGACGGGCGTGGCGTTCATGCTCGACCAGTGCCACAACATCGAGCCGAAGATCCAGGGCCAGATCCGCTCGGTGATGAACGTCCAGGAGGCCACGGCGAAGGCGCTGCTGGTGGACGCCGACGCGCTGCGGTCGGCGCAGCGGTCCGGCGACGTCCTGGAGGCGAACGCCGTGTTCATGGACGCCTACAACACCGACGTCCGGCCGCTGCTCGCCGAGCTGCGCGAGGAGATGGGCCTGCACCCGGACCCGGTCGCCGCCTACAGGGCCTCCGGGTACCACCAGCGGATCGTCGAGGAGCGCAAGGACGGCCAGGCGGCCGGCTGGGGCGCCTGATCGTCCTTCCACGTTGCACACGAGGCCACGCACGCACATGAGGAGATATCCGATGACCGCCACTCCACCCGAGGTGGAGCACCTGCTGGAACGCGCCAACACCCTCGGCTCGGACCCGCGCAACACCAACTACGCCGGCGGCAACGCGTCCGCGAAGGGCACCGTCACCGACCCGGTGACGGCCCGCGACATCGAGCTGATGTGGGTGAAGGGCTCGGGCGGCGACCTCGGCACCCTCACCGAGAAGGGCCTGGCCGTCCTGCGGCTGGACCGGATGCGCGCCCTCGTGGACGTCTACCCGGGCGTCGAGCGCGAGGACGAGATGGTCGCGGCGTTCGACTACTGCCTGCACGGCAAGGGCGGCGCCGCCCCGTCGATCGACACCGCGATGCACGGCCTCGTGGAGGCCGCGCACGTCGACCACCTGCACCCCGACTCCGGCATCGCGATCGCGACGGCCGCCGACGGCGAGGAGCTGACGCGCCGGATCTTCGGTGACCGGGTGGCGTGGGTGCCGTGGCGGCGCCCCGGCTTCCAGCTCGGCCTGGACATCGCCGAGATCAAGCGCGCCAACCCCGGCGCCATCGGGGTGATCCTCGGCGGGCACGGCATCACCGCCTGGGGTGAGACGAGCGAGGAGTGCAAGGCCAACTCGCTCGACATCATCCGCACCGCCGAGGCCTACATCGCCGAGCACGGCAAGGCCGACCCGTTCGGCGAGGTCGTCCACCCGGTGCTGCCCGAGGACGAGCGGCACGCGCGCGCCGCCGCGCTGTTCCCGCTCATCCGGGGCCTGGCGTCCACGGACCGCCCGCAGGTCGGGCACTACACCGACGGCGAGGCCGTCCTGGACTTCGTGTCGCGCGCCGAGCACCCCCGGCTCGCCGCGCTCGGCACGTCGTGCCCGGACCACTTCCTGCGCACCAAGGTCGCGCCGATGGTGCTGGACCTGCCGCCGGACGCGCCGCTCGACGACGCCAAGGCGCGGCTGAGGGAGCTGCACGCCGCCTACCGCGAGGAGTACGCCGCCTACTACGACCGGCACGCCGGCCCGGACTCGCCGCCGATGCGCGGCGCGGACCCGGCGATCGTGCTGGTGCCGGGCGTCGGGATGTTCTCCTTCGGGGCGAACAAGCAGACCGCGCGGGTCGCCGGCGAGTTCTACGTCAACGCGATCAACGTGATGCGCGGCGCGGAGGCGCTGTCGTCGTACGCGCCGATCGACGAGGCGGAGAAGTTCCGCATCGAGTACTGGGAGCTGGAGGAGGCCAAGCTGCGCCGGATGCCGGCGCCGAAGCCCCTCGCGTCCCGCGTCGCCCTCGTCACTGGCGGCGGCTCGGGGATCGGCGCGGCCACCGCCCGCCGCCTCGCCGACGAGGGCGCCTGCGTCGTCGTCGCCGACCGCGACCTCGCG